>JANOOP010000047.1:0-4070 GCA_031421415.1 Candidatus Eiseniibacteriota bacterium | reverse complement strand
GAACGCCTCGCGGAACGCGCCGACGCCCCATCCGAGGACGGGGCGCTCCGCGGCGGCCGCCAGCGAGCCTTGCCAGACCGATCCGCGCATGGCGGCGCTTCCCTCCCGCTCCGGATCGAATGGGAGATTCCACGCCTGGCCAATCTCCGGCCGGGGAGCGACACGAGAAAACACCGACGGCAGAAGCAGGAGCGCCGGGAGAATCGTCATCGCCAGCGCCGCCCCGAGGACCAGCGGCCGCGGCGAGAGCTCCGGCCATCGCGCGAGAAGGAGCGCGAAGAGAACGGCCGCGACCGCGAAGGAGATCCAGGCGCCGCGCGAATAGGTCAGGACCAGGCAGAGGGCCAGGAGGAGGGCGGAGCCGAGGAGGGCTCCGCGGATCAGCCGGTCCTGAACGAGGAACGCGAGCGTGACCGCCAGGGGGAGTGCGGCGATGAGGTAGCCGCCGAGGCGATTCGGTTGTCCGAAGGGTCCCAGGGGGCCGAGGGCGCGGCCCGGGTAGGAAGAGCCAGCGGGAACGAGTTCGGGGCGGAAGTGCTGGAGGATGCCGATGACGGCGACGGGAATGGCGCAGAGCACTTGGGCGGAGACGAGCCACCGCGCGTGGCGCGTGCCGCGCACGAAGAAGATCGTCGCGAGGAAGAGACCTAGGATGGCGAGTAAGTTGAGCATGGCCTCGAGACTCTTG
Source organism: Candidatus Eiseniibacteriota bacterium (assembly GCA_031421415.1). Classification (GTDB taxonomy): domain Bacteria; phylum Eisenbacteria; class RBG-16-71-46; order SZUA-252; family SZUA-252; genus SZUA-252. The sequence continues at coordinate 3,382 of JANOOP010000047.1, read as the reverse complement.
CCCTGGTGAACCGAACCGGCCGCGCTACAGGCGGCCGCGACCGCGACTCCTATCGCAAGGAGTGCCGCGCGTGCGCTCCAGACGCTTCCGTCGAGACGGCCTCTCGCCAGAGCCATGGAAACCGCCGCCAGGGCCGCGAGTCCGGCGAACCGGAACGCGAAGACTCCCCATGGCTTTCCGGTGTTCCAAAACCAGGCGGTGAAACAAATGACCGCGATGAGGGTAAATAGGGCAAGACGACTGGTAGCGTCAACGCCGACAACAGAATGTGTCTCCCTCTTGGAAGACGCCATCCACCCTCCGTTCCCGTCGTCCTGCTCTAAGTGCCTTCTGAGCGCGGATTTATTGCACGGCCCAGTATATCAATGCCCCCCCCCTTCGTCAACTAAAAAAGCTTTACAGTCAACGAACTGGCCGGGTTTGGGCCGACGGTGTCGCCAAATGTTGCCTATCTAGCGATTTTCGGGTGCCAGGTCGGCGGGCCGGATGCGGGCCCGGAGGGCGACGACCGATCCGAGGAGGACCAGCGGGAGGATTTGGCAGAGATGATAGAGAATGCCGAACGCCAGGGCGTGCGCCCCGTCTACCCCCAGGAGCGAGAGGCCGACGACGCAGGCCGCTTCCATGACCCCCACGAAGCCTGGCGAGGAGGGGAGAAGGATGGCCACGCAGACCACGAAGGCGAGGAGGAAGGGGGACCACAAGGGCAGATTCAGGCCGGCCGCGTACCCTATTAGAAGGAAGACGCTCGCGTTCGTCAGCCACATGGCTGCCGACCACGCGACCGCCCGCGGAAGGACGCCGGGGGCGCCGAGCGCCGTGAGCCCATCCCCGAAGGCCGGGATGGCGCCCTGGATTCCCTCCTTCAAGCGAGTGGGGAGCCAGGCGAGCCATCCATGGTCGAAGAAGCGCTCCGCGTGCGCCCGGCGCGCCTGGAAGAGCCAGAGCCCCGCGGCCGCCAGTCCCCCCAGTCCGAACGTGAGGTAGCCGCTCAGCCGGAACCACTCGGGATAGGGGGCGAAGCGTAGCGAGAGCGCCCAGAAAAGGGCCAGGAAGCCGAGGTCCAGAACCCGCTCCAGCGCGCAGCTCCCCAAAACCCCCGCGGTCGGCATCCGCTCGAGACGCGCCAGCAGGTACGCCCGGACGAACTCCCCGAGTCTGGCCGGAAGCGTATTGATCGCCAGGAATCCAATGACGGTGGGACCGAAGACGCGCCCCATCGGCAGGTTTCGCTGCGGGGAGAGGAGCGCCCGCCAGCGGTAGGCTCGGAGCACATAGCCGAAGGCCGTCACGGCCATGCCCGCCGCCAGCCATTCCAGCCGTGTAGCGCGGAGGTGCTCGGCGACGTCGGCGGCTCGGAAGGCGCGCAGGAGCGCCACGACCGCCAGGGCGCTCAGCGCGATGCCGAGCGCCGTGAGCGCCAACCGCCCGCGTGTCACGGGGCCAGTCGCGGCGCCCGGCCGAGGTAGAGCGCGGCGAGGAGCGGAATCCAGAGTTCGTGCGGGCCGACGAAGGCGTAGCCCTTCCCTCCCGCACGGGTTGGACGCTCCAGGATGTTCTTCTCGGGGCGATAGTGGCGGATCTGGTCGAACGAGGCGGCCGTGAAGCGGCTGGCCGAGTGCCCCAGGTTCCGGACGGTGGAGAGCGCCTTCAGGAAGACCTCGGGGAGAATCACCGCGGAGCCGAAATTGAGCACCACGCCATCCTCCAGCTCGCGCAACGCCGCCGCGAAGATGCGGAAGTCGCGATGCGTCGCCGCACCGGTGGCGGCGCCGTCGAAGGTCGGATGCTGATGAATGGTGTCGGTCCCGATGGCCACGTGAACGGTGAGCGGAAGGCCGCGCGCCGCCGCCTGCGCCAGGAGCGAGAGCGACGCGTAGGGCGCGTCGGCCTCGAGCAGGAATTCTCCCAGCGCCTCGCCCATGCCGAGGCCCTTCGCCACGCCGTCGTGGACGGCCTGGTTCATGAGAACCGGCGTCTCCTCCACCATGCCGAACAGCCCGCCGACCAGGGTCTCCTCCACCGGCTCGGAGGTCGTCCCGAAGAGGGCAATCTCGAAGTCGTGGATGGCGGCGGCCCCGTTGACCGCGATGGCGCTGAAGGCGCCGGCGTCCATCAGCGAGAGGAGCGGACGCTGCACGCCGGTCTTGATGACGTGCCCCCCCAGCATCGCCACGGCCGGCCGGCCGGTCGTTCGGGCCAGGACCCACGCCTGGATCAGGTCGCGCAGCTGCGTGCCGGCCAGGAGGTCGGGGAGGAATTGGTCCAGCGATGCGATCGGCTGGGACGGATCGGGGGCCGGCGCGAATTGCTCCACCCGCACCTTGGTGGGGCGCTTCGAGACCGGGATCGTGCGGACGGACTCGAGATCGATCTCGTCGTGTTGGCTCATCGGCGTCCCTCGAAGGCAAGGCGGTAATCGGTGAGACGGACCGAGATCGATCCGACCGGAACCTGGCTCTTCACCATGACGGGAAGGCGCCGATCGTCGTCCGTCAGCCAGACCTGGATCGAGCCCTTCGACTTGAAGATTCCCTCGGACTTGAGCTTCGGCTCCACGACCACGCAGGCGAATTTCCCGGCCGGCACCTCGATCTTCTCCCGCCGAAGGACCTGCACTTCCATCTCGTAGCTCTTCTCGTTGTCGTGGGTCGGAACGACCAGCGTCGCCCCGTCCGGCAACGGCCGCGTCCGAACGTAGTAGAACGCGGAGAGGACATCGTGGACGCCGGGCGCCACGTCGATCTCCTTGCCGTTCTCGTAGCGCGCCTTCCGCGCCTCCTGATCGAAGCGGACGTTCACGTCCTTCTTGTACCCGCCCTCGCGCAGCCGCTTCACGAAGCGGCGTGAGAAGAGCGACTCGGCGTCGACGCTGCTCTCGGCACGGTCGCGCACCTTGTAGAAGCGCGAGACGAAGGAGTTTGATTCCGCCTTCGTCACGATCCGATAGCAGCGGCGCCCGTCCACCGTGTGGAGGTTCTGCACCTGCATCAGCGAGCTTCCCCCGTTCAGGCCGTTCCAGTCGATGGAAAACTGGAAGTACTCCCCGACGCGCCACGGGACGACGGCGAAGCGCTTCCGCTCTTCGTCGTCGACGTAGCTCCCGGCGTAGCGATCGGCGGCGGAATCGGCCGGGGCCGCGGAGGCTTCGGCGTCGGCGTCGCCCGCCTCGGCGCCGGCGGCGGCCGATTCCGCGGCCATCGCCGGAGCGAGCGTCGCGGGCAGCATCAGGAGTAGCAGCGTCAGGAGAAGCCGGGCGGCGAGGAGTCCCCTCGCTGCTGCCGCCGCCGCTGGCGCTTTCGCCGGCGCCGGCGCGGCCGCCGGCACTGGCGCGGCGGCGCTACGCATGCGCCCTCCCCGTGGCCGACAGCGCGCGCGCCAC
>JANOOP010000046.1:0-1822 GCA_031421415.1 Candidatus Eiseniibacteriota bacterium | reverse complement strand
GTCGAAGACCGCGTAGGCGTCCGCGAGCCCCGCGTGGGCCGCGGCGTAACGGGGGTCGATCTCGATCGCGCGTTGAAAGTGACGGACCGATGTTTCGAGGCCTTCCTTGGTCCTTCGGCTCCAGAAGTGCCGTCCGCGGAGATAGGCCTCGTAGGCATCCGGGCGAACCGAGCCGCCGCCGGAGAGACGCGATTCCTCGTTCGGCGAAAGGCGCGACCGGATCTGCTGAGCGATGGCGAGCGCCATCTCTCCCTGAAGCGTCAGCACGTCCCCCATGTCGCGCTCGTAGCTCTCCGCCCAGACGTACCGTTCGCGCGCCGCGTCCACGAGCTTCGCCGAGACACGCAACCGCTTCGACGAGCGGACCACGGTTCCTTCCACGAGGATGTCCACGCCGAGGCGTCGGGCGATCTCGCGAGGGCCTCCACCCGCCTTCAGCGCGGCGGCGCTGGAAGAGCGCGAGATGACGCGGAGACTTCCGACCTGGGCGAGCTGAGTCGTGATGGCGTCGGTCATTCCTTCGGCGAAGAAGTCTTCTGCAGGATTGCCGCTCAAGTTCTGAAGGGGGAGGATGGCGATTCCATCGTACTGAGGTTTAGAACCGATCCGGTCGAGTACGAATCGGACGCCCCCGAGCGGGAATACCAGGAGGCCCGCCAGGAGGGCAGCGCCCATCGCGAACTGGAGCGCGCGGCGACGGAAGCGCCGGGCGCCGCCAGCCCTCGCACCCGCTCCCGTGGCACCCGTCGGTCCCAGGGCTTCCAGCGCACGATCCATGTCGCCCGCGGAAGCAAACCGGCGCGCGGGATCTTTCTCGAGCGCGCGGGCGATGAGGCTGTCGAACTCGGGGGGGAGCTCGGGGCGAAGGGTGCTCGGCGGAGGAGGCTGCCGGTGGAGAATCGCCTCCACCAGGCCCCCCACCGTGTCGCCGCCGAAGGCCCGCACTCCTGTCGCCGCCTCGTACAGAACGGCGCCGAGCGCGTGAAGATCGGTGCGACCGTCGACCGGCTGGCCCTGGAGCTGCTCCGGAGCCATGTAGGGAATCGTGCCGACGACGGCATTCGTATCGGTAATGCTCAGTTGGTGGAGAGAGGCTTCGTCCGCTTCCTCGGTGAGCTTCGCCACTCCGAAATCGAGAATCTTGATCCAGCCCTTCGGAGTCACCATGACGTTCGCCGGCTTGAGATCGCGGTGGACGATCCCGCGCTCGTGCGCGTCCTCGAGCCCTCGCGCGACCTGCCTGCCCACGTCCACAAGTTCGGCCAGCGGGAGCGGACCGGACTCGAGTTTTTTCGCGAGCGTCACCCCGATCACGTACTCTAGGACCAGGAAATCGCAGCCCGCGTCCGTATCGAAGTCGAGGATGGTGCTGATCTGGGGGTGGGAAATTCTGGACAGGGCGTGTGCTTCCCGGCGAAATCGGCGCCGGGCGGACTCTTGCAAGAGCAGCCCCGGCGGGAGGACCTTGATCGCCACGTCGCGCTGGAGCCGCTCATCCAGGGCTCGGTAGACGACGCCCATGCCGCCCGAGCCGATTTGCTCGAGGATTCGGTAATGCGAAAGCCGCTGACCGATCAAAGGATAAAGCCCGTTTTGCTGAAGGAAATGCGTATATGCAGGATTTAAGCGGGGCAGGTAAGTCGCTACTGAGTAATAAGGTGTCGGACAGTGGCACGGCTGGGCGTGCAGCATTGGGACTGGGCGCGCTCGGTGCAGGCGCTTTTAACCCTGCGATACCACTGGGTTTGCTGGGCGGCGCGGCTCTATACGCCCCGTCTGTGCAAGGCTTGCTTCGCGGAGCTGTAGCCTCGCGCCCACAGTC
>JANOOP010000045.1:0-8362 GCA_031421415.1 Candidatus Eiseniibacteriota bacterium | reverse complement strand
CGGCGTCCGGCTCCTGGAGCGGATCGGAAACGCGCCGCCCGAGAAGGCGCTCCGGATGATCCAGGATTCGCTGAAGACCTCCCGCTTCCCGATCCTCGATTTCTTCAAGCGGCGCCGGCTGGAGCGCTTCGTCGGCACGGGGGGAAACATCGACACGATCGCCGCGCTTCTCTCGCCGAACGGCCTGGCGAAAGGGCCCGACGGCGAGCGAAAGCCAACACGCATCACGATGCTCCGGCTCCGGAAGATGCTCGCCACGCTGGCCAAGCTGACCCCCGCCGAGCGCGCGGAGCGCCACGGGCTTCGCCCCGACCGCGCCGACGTCATCGTGCCGGCGGGCTGCATCTTCGAGTACGTCGGAACGCGAGTCCGGGCGAAGGAGATCTGGGTGCCGCACGTCGGGCTGGTGGACGGCGTGCTGGTGGACGTGGCGCGCTCGGTCGGCGCCGAGGGGCTGAAGGCCCTGGAGGTGAGCCAGACGCGGAACGCGGCGGTCGCGATCGTGAAGAAGTACGACATCGACCAGAAGCACGCGAACCGGGTCGGCGCCCTGGCGCTCTCGCTCTTCGACCAGACGAGGAACCTGCACGGCCTCTCGAAGCGAGACCGGCTGCTGCTGGAGCTGGCGGCGCTCCTTCACGAAGTGGGGAACTTCATCGGCGTCGCGGGGCATCACCGGCACGCCTACTACATCATCTCGCAGACGCCGATCCTCGGCCTGAGCGACGGGGAGGTGGAGATCGTGGCGAACGTGGCGCGCTACCATCGGAAGGCGCCGCCCGATCCCAGCCACGAGGCCTACCGCGCCCTGGACGATCGCGACCAGGATCGCGTCCGCTCGCTGGCCGCCATTCTCCGCGTGGCCGACGCGCTCGACCACGATCACCGCCAGCGCGTCTCGGCCGTGCGGGCGAAGGCGCGCGGGGACGAGCTCAAGCTGTCGCTCCGGACGCGCGGCGACGTGACGCTCGACGCCTGGTCCGTGGAGGACAAGGGAGATCTCTTCCAGGAGGAGTTTGGACTCAAGCCGGTGCTGGCCCGGTGAGCGTGGGCGATGAGCGATAGCGAGAACGCCATCCGTCCCGTGGCGCCCGGAGCGCCTCCGATCATGTCGGTCATCGACATCGGATCGAGCGGCATCCGCATGCTCGTGGCCGAACTCCGCGGCGACGGGACGATCCGCACGCTGGAGGAACTCGACCGCCCGCTGGCGCTGGGGCGCGAGGCCTTCCGGTCCGGCACGCTCTCGGCCTCCAGCATCCAGAAGGCGGTGAACGTCCTCCGACAGTATCGCGAGCGGATGGATGCGTACGGCGTGACGCACGTCCGCGCCGTCGCCACGCACGCCGTCCGCGCGGCGCTGAACCGCGACACCTTCGTCGACCGCGTCTTCCTGGCGACCGGCATCGAGGTGGAGGTGATCGAGGGATCGCAGGAGACGCTCCTCACCTTCGCGGCCGTCCAGAAGGCGCTCGCCACGCATCCCGAGTACCGTCAGGGGGAGGCGCTGCTCTTCGAGCTGGGAGGCGGCTCCACCGAGTGGGCGTTGCTGCGCGACGGGGAGGTGGTGGCGTCGGTGACGCACGACCTCGGCACGGTGCGGATGCGGGAGGCGATGCGCGCCGCGGAGAACGAGCGCCGCGCCAAGACGCGCCTCATGCAGCACAACGTGCGGGAGATGATGCAGGTAATTCGCCGCTCGCTCCCGTTCGGGAAGCTCTCGCTTCTCCTGGCGGTCGGCTCGGAGGCGCGCTTCGCCGCGCGCGTGCTGGGGAGCGCGGCCGCCGGCGGCGCGGCGGTCGACGGGAATGGCGCGGGCGGCGACATGGCCGTGATCAGCGTGAAGGACGTGAAGAAGCTGGCGGATCAGATCCTGGCGCTCGCGCCCGACCAGATCGCGACGACCTTCTCGATCCCGCCGAACGAATCGGAATCGCTGGCGCCGGCGCTCCTGACCTACATCGAGGTGGCGAAGCTCTGCCAGCTGGACACCATCGTGGTGCCGCACGAGAGCATGCGCGACGGGCTGGTGCTCCACATGGTCCGCTCCATCCGCGAGGGCTCCACGGTCCTCTTCCCGGAGCAGACCATCGCGGCGGCCATCAACCTCGCCCGGAAATACCAGGCCGACGAGAAGCACGGGCTCCACGTGGCGGCCCTGGCGCGGATCATCTTTCAGGCGACGCGCGCGCAGCACCAGATGGGGGAGCGGGAACAGCTGCTCCTGGGAGTCGCCTCCATCGTCCACGACATCGGCACCTATGTCGCGGCGCGCGGGCATCACCGCCATTCGTTCTACCTGCTCGTGAACTCCGAGGTCTTCGGTCTCTCGCGCACCGACCTCGAGATCGTGGCGAACCTGGCGCGCTACCACCGCCGCGAGGGGCCGCAGAGCGACCACCCCGCCTACGCTTCGCTGCCGCGCGCCGCGCGGCTGACGGTGAACCGCCTCGCCGGAATCCTCCGCGTGGCCGACGCCCTCGACAAGGGACACATCCAGCGCGTCCAGGCGCCGCGAGTCTCCGTGGTGGGGGACGAACTTCGGATCGAGGTGGGTCCGGGCGAGGATCTCGCGCTGGAGCGCATGGCCCTGGAATCGAAGGGCGGGCTCTTCGAGGAAGTGTTCGGCCTGAAGCCGGTGCTGGTCGAGATGTCGGCCGTTCCGATCTAGCGGCCTCCTCCCCCTGACGACCTGTCATGGACCCTTCGTACCACATGAGGTATCCGTGCTAAGCGTGTTATAATCAATCGCTTAGATCGTCTACTCGTTCGGAGGGCCGCCGCGCCATGCCGAGTCTGGCTGAATTCGCGCTCCGCATTCGTTCTCACGCCACGGCGCCGACATTCCTCGCGCCGACCTCCCTCGCCCTGGCCGTTCTGCTCCTCGCGTTCCACGCCACTCCCGCCTCTGCCCAGTACATGTATCTCGACACGAATGGCGACGCCGTGAACACGGCGGCCGACCTGGTCGCGCCGAGCGGCGCCACCAACGTCGATGTCTGGATCGTGACCGACCGGAATCGCGACGGTTCCGCCGCGTCGTGCGTGAGCGGCGACGGACCGCTCTCGCTCGCGGGATACGACCTCGTTCTCGGCGCCGTCGACGGGACCGTGACGTGGGGAGGTTTTTTCAACGCGCGTCCCGAGTTCGGCGGCACGAGCGGGGGATATGCGACAAGCACCCTCACGCGATCGGGAAGCCTCTCCGGCGCGCCCTTGCCGCCCGGCACCTACAAGCTCTCCACGATTGCTGTCACGCCGCTCACGGGAACGCCGTCGCTCATCATTCCCGCCCCGGCCACGCCCGGCGACATGGTCTCCTCGTCGTTCGTCTCGACCTGCTCCGGGACCGACATGGACAACACGCTGAAACTCGGCACCGACTGGTTCGACACCGACGGCGCCGCCTACGGAGGCGTCGCGAATCAGGCGCCGGTGTTCGATCCCGCCCCCGCCGCGGCACTCCGGGAGGGCGAACACCTCGAGTTGCCGCTCGAGGCAACCGACCAGGATGGGGAGGCGCTCAGCTTCGCGCTTCAGTCGGGCCCCTCGTTCGCGACGGTCACGACCGTCGATCCCGGCGCCGGCACGGCGACCGGCATGCTGGGACTCTCGCCGGGATACGCCGACTCCGGTTCCTACGTCGCGGCGGTCTCGGTGTCGGATCCGTTCCACGCCGTGACGCGCGACATCCGCGTCCGCGTGGAGAACGTGAACCGCTCGCCCCGCTTCACGGTCGTCCCGATGCCGATGGTCCCGGAAGGCGCCGACGTGGAGTACGCGGTCAGCGTCGTCGATCCGGACCGCGACGCGCTGGCGCTCCGCATCGCCTCGGGGCCGCTCTACATGACGCTCTCCGTCTCGAGATCCGACTACGGATTCATCTCGGCCGTTCTCCGCTTCAAGCCCGGCTACTTCGACGCCGGCATGACGATCGCCACGCTTGCCGTCAGCGATGGCGCTATCGAAATCCTGCAATCCGTCGAGATCATGATTCGAAACGTGAATCGGCCTCCAACCATCTCCGCGCCCGACACGATTGCGGTCGGCGAGGGCGATCCCGTGTCGTTCACGGCCAGCGCTCCCGACCCCGACGGCGAGATGGTGAATCTGTCGGCGACCGGACTTCCGGATGGCGCCACGTTCGTCGACGCCATGAGCAACCGCGCCGATTTCCGGTGGCTCCCGCGCTACGACCAGGCGGGCGACTACTCGGTGACGCTCGAGGCCGACGACCATCAGGGCGGCCTGGTCACGCGCCATCTCGGAATCCACGTCGTCGACGTGACGGTGGGAGTGGCGCTGGCGCAGCCGTGGGACATGCGCCTGAGCGAAGGGGAGACGGCGGAACAGCCGCTCTTCGCCCACGACGCCGACGGCCTTGCCCTCGCGTTCACGCTCGTCTCGGGACCCGCCTTCGTCACGGTGGGAACGACGGACGCGGGCGCCGGATCGGGCTTCGCCGCGGGCTTCGTACGCGCGGCGCCGGGCTTCAACGATGCGGGAATTGCAGGCGTCACGATCGCCGCGGGCGATGGCGTGGCGCACGCGGAGCGGACCTTTCAGGTCGAGATCGTCGACGCGCCCCCCGGCGTCTCGCCTGGAGGTCCGCCTTTCGCGCCCCCGTTCCCCACGGTGGCCACCGGGCAGACGCCGCACACCGTGACGATGGCAGACCTCGATCGCGACGGGCATCTCGACCTGGTGGTGGCGGCGATGAACTCGAACGCCGTGTCGGTCTACCTCGGCGCCGGTGACGGCACGTTCGGCATGCGGCGCGACTTCGCGACGGCGCTGAAGGTCCACACCGTGATCGCGCGCGACCTGAATGGCGACGGCATTCCAGACCTCTCGCTCTCCCACGTCGGCGCGAACTCGGTCGGCTCCATGCTGGGGCTGGGCAACGGCACGTTCGGCCCTCGTCGCGACGTCCCGATCGGCGGATCGCCGGTGTTCCTGGGCGTCGGCGACTTCGACCGCGACGGCATTCCCGACTACGCGGTCGGCGATCAGACGAACGGGGAACTCGTCGTCCTGCGCGGGCAGGGCGACGGCACGTTCGGAGTCACGGGCCGCTTCGCCGCGGCCGCGGGCCCGCACGGCCTCACGATCGCCGACCTGAATCGCGATGGCGCGCTGGACGTGGCCGTGGCGAACGACGGCGCGCGCGTCGTCACGATCCACCTGGGGCGGGGCGACGGCACCTTCGCCACGGCGCGCGTGCTCCGCGTCGGGGCGCCGCACACCGTGTCGGCCGGCGACGTCGACGAGGACGGCATTCTCGATCTCATCGTCTCCAACTATCGCGAGGGGACAATTTCGATCTGCCGTGGACAGGGCGACGGCGACTTCACCGAGGTCGCGCTGCTCCCGACGGGGGCCGACGCGCACGCCTCCCTGGTCGCCGATCTCGACGCCGACGGGCACCCCGACGTGGTGGTGGCCAATCAGGCGGCGGGGACGGTCTCGTTCTTCATGGGGCGCGGAGGCGGCGTGCTCTCGCCCCGGGTCGATTTCCCGGTCGGTCTCGGCGCCCATTCGCTGTTCGCGGCCGATTTCGACGAGGACGGCGCGCTGGACGTGGCCGTCTCGAGCCTCTTCTCGAACACGGTGACGCTGCTCCGGAACAAGAACACGGCGCCGATCGCGGCTCGCGCCTTCGTCGGGCCCGAGGACCACGTGCTGGTGCTCCGCGCGGAGAAGCCGTCGTATCGCGTCTACGTGGAGGCGCCCGCAGGCCTGCCGACCTTCGCGCTCGAGGAGATCGATCCCTCCTCGGTGCGGCTCGAGATCGTGAGTGCGGGGGGCGGCGGCGCTGGCGCGGGTGGTTCGATCGCGCCGATTCCCGGAAAGCGGATCGTCCTGGTCGATCGCGACCGGAACGGTTCGCCCGAGGCCGCGTTCGACTTCGCGCGCTCCCACTTGCGCGCGCTCCTGACCAGCGTTATCGGCCGCTCCGTCGTGGAGGCGGTGGTGACCGGCGCGCTGGGAGGCGGCCGACGATTTCGTGCGCCGCTCGCCCTGACGGTGGTCGGCGCGGGTCGCTCGGGCCCGCCCGTCACCGTCGCACCGAATCCGCTCAACCCCGCGGGCGTGATCGCGTTCGAGACGGCGGCGGCGGGACCTGTCCGGGTGGTGGTGTTCGACGTGCGGGGGAGGATCGTGGCGCGACTCTACGAGGCCGCGAACGCCGCGGCCGGGGTTCACCGCATCCCGCTTCGTCCGGAAGGGAAGCTCGCTTCGGGGATCTACTTCGTGCGGGTCGAATCTCCGGAAGGGGTCCGCTCGGTCCGCTTCGCCGTGCTGAAGTAGGGACGGGGAAGCTTTCCCACCGGGCAACTGGAGCAAACCGCCCGCTCCCGATTCGCGCGGCGCGCGCGGCGAATCAGCCACACGGCGGCCCCCAGAACCACCACGCCGACCGCGATCTCCTGCCAGCCGAATCCGTTCATCGCGTCATCCCCATCCCATCGCGCGGCCGCCCTGGAAGACGGCGAACGACGCCAGCCACGCCAGAACGTTCATGGTGACGAGCATGAGGATCGGCCACCTCCAGCCGCCCGTCTCGCGGCGAACGACCGCGACGGTCGACATGCACTGGCATGCGAGGGCGAAGAAAACCATCAGGCTGATTCCGGTGAGCGGTACGTACGAGGCAGCGCCCGTCTCGGGATTCTTCGCCTCGCGGATGGCCTGGCGGAGCGAGACGGTGTTGTCGCTGGCGTCGCCCAGATTCCATACGGTGGCCATGGTGGAGACCATCACCTCGCGCGCGGCGAACGAGGTAATCAGGCCGATGCCGATCCGCCAGTCGAAGCCGAGCGGTTCGATGATCGGTTCCAGCGTGCGGCCGAACTGCCCGGCAAAGGAGTGGCGCAGCGTCGAGCCGGCCACCGACGTCTTGAGCGCTGTCGTGGCGGCGGCGTCGCCCGACTGTTCGGCCACGGCCAGCCGCGTCTGGAGCGCGCGCGTTTCCGGCGCGCCGCCGGGATAGGAAGCCAGGAACCAGAGCACGGCGGAGACCGCCACGATCACCGTCCCCGCCTTCTTCAGGAATTCGAGCGACTGTCCGGTGATGGTGGTCACGAGCCCGCGCCACGCCGGCGTCCGGTAGGGCGGAAGCTCCATGACGCTCGAGGCGCGCGGCCCGCGGAGCACGGTGCGCCGCAGCGCCCACGCGGTGACGAAAGCGACCACGATGCCGAAGAGATAGAGCGCGAAGAGCACGAGCCCCGGAAGGCTGATGGGGCCCCAGCCGAGGCTCGGCACGAACGCGCCGATCAGGAGCGCGTAAACCGGGAGCCGCGCGCTGCACGACATGAAGGGCGCCACGAAGATCGTCGCCAGGCGGTCGCGCCGGTTTTCGATCGTCCGCGTCGCCATGATGCCGGGAATGGCGCAGGCGAAGGAGGAGAGAAGCGGCAGGAAGGCGCGCCCCGGCAGCCCCACGACGCCCATGAGACGATCGAGGATGAAGGCGGCGCGCGCCAGATAGCCGGTGTCTTCCAGGATACCGATGAAGAGGAAGAGGAGCGCGATCTGCGGCAGGAACGAGAGGACCGTTCCGACGCCCGCGACCACGCCGTCGATCAGGAGCGAGCGGAAGGGCCCCGCCGGGAGCGTGGCGCTCAGGATGCCGCCGAACCACGAGGTGCCGCGCTCGATGAGATCCATCACCGGCTGCGCGCCGGCGTAGATGGCCTGGAAGATCACCCCCATCACGAGCGCGAAGAGGAGGGGGCCGACGATCCGGTGCGTGACGATCCGGTCGACGCGCCGCCGGACCGGGTCGGCGCTGGAGACTTTTCGCGTGACCTCGAGAAGGATCGCCTCCACCGTCGCGAAGCCGCGTGCCGCCTCGGCGCTTCTCCATTCGGGGTCGGCCGCTTCCAGCAGCGCGCGATGGGCGGCGATGTCCGATTCCGCCACCTGGGGGAGGCGCTGCGACATCCGGCCTCCCTCGTCGCAGAGAAGCGCCCAGGCGATCCGCTCCGCATCGGTTCCCGCGGCGCGTCCGCGTGTTCCGATCCGCGCGGCCAGCGCGCGGACCTCGGCGCCGGTCGCGTCGGAATGCGTCAGAGGGCGAACCGTCGGCCGCGGCACCGGCTGGTCGAGGGCCAGGCGCAGGGCGTCGACACCTTCGCCGGTCCGGCCCACGGTCTCGTAGATTGAAACGCCCAGCCGCCGCTCCAGCGCGGGGCGGTCGATCAGCAGTCCCTGCTCCCGCGCGATGTCCACCATGTTGAGGACAAGAATCGTCGGAAGCCCGAGGTCGAGGACCTGGAGCGCCAGGAAGAGCTGGCGGTCGAGGCTCGAGGCGTCGAGCACGAGCAGGATGGCGTCGGGGAGCGGGGTCGTCGTG
>JANOOP010000044.1:0-1744 GCA_031421415.1 Candidatus Eiseniibacteriota bacterium | reverse complement strand
CTCCTGAAGCGCGCCCATCTCGGTCGCCAGGGTCGGCTGGTAACCCACGGCGCTCGGCATACGGCCCAGCAGCGCCGACACCTCGGAGCCCGCCTGCGTGAAGCGGAAGATGTTGTCGACGAAGAAGAGAACGTCCTGGTTCTCCTCGTCTCGGAAATACTCGGCCATCGTCACGCCCGTGAGGCCAACGCGCAGACGCGCGCCCGGGGGCTCGTTCATCTGGCCGAACACCATCACCGTCTTGTCGATGACGCCCGATTCCTTCATTTCGAGCCAGAGATCGTTCCCTTCGCGGGTCCGCTCCCCGACGCCCGAGAAGACCGAGAAGCCGCCGTGCTCGGTGGCGATGTTCCGGATCAATTCTTGGAGAATGACCGTCTTGCCGAGTCCGGCGCCGCCGAAGAGGCCGATCTTGCCCCCCTTGGCGTACGGCGCGAGGAGATCGACGACCTTGATGCCGGTCTCGAAAATCCGCGTGACCGTTTCCTGCTCCTCGAAGGTCGGCGGATTCCGATGAATCGGAAGCCGCTTCTCCGGCTCCTTCACCGGCGGGCCCTGGTCGATCGGCTGGCCGAGGAGATTGAAGACGCGGCCGAGCGTCTGACGACCGACCGGCACCGAAATCGGGCCGCCCGTGTCCATCACCGGCATGCCGCGCACCAGGCCGTCCGTGGACGCCATGGCCACGCAGCGCACGACCTCGTCGCCGATGTGAAGGGAAACTTCCACCGTGAGGTGAATGTTCCGCTCCGTGTTCTCGATGAGGAGGGCGGTGTTGATCGCCGGAAGATGCCCCGGGTCGAAGCGAACGTCCACCGTCGGTCCGATCACCTGAATGATCGTGCCCATGTTCTTGCCGCTACCGTTCTTTGCCGTCGCCATGGTCCTTCCTTACTTGAGCGCCTCGGCGCCCGCCACGATCTCGACCAATTCACGCGTGATCGTGGCCTGGCGGGTCCGGTTCATGTGCAGGGTCAAATTCTGAATCATCTCGTACGCGTTCTTCGTGGCGGAGCCCATCGCCACCATGCGGGCGCCGTGCTCCGACGCCGAGGACTCGGCCAGCGCCATGTAGAGACGCATCGCCTGGAAGTACGGGACGATCCGCTCGAGGATGCCCTCGGGGGACGGCTCGTACAGATAGTCGCGCTGCGTGCCGCCGCCGGTCGATACGCGGCCGAGCGGAAGGTACGGCTCCACGATGATGGTGCGGTGGAGCGCGCTCTTGAAGTGCGTGTAGACCAGGTCGACCTCGTCGATTTCGCCCGCGAGGAATCGGCCGACCAGATTGCGGCTCATCTCCTCGGCGAATTTCCACGAGGCCGCGCCGCCTAGCTCGGCGTTCGACTCCAGAATCGAGGCGTTCCGCCGCCGGAAGTACGCGTACCCCTTCTTGCCGAGAAGGACGAGGGAGGCCGGCGTCGCCGAGTCCCGCATGAGCCCTTCGACCGTCTTGATCAGGTTCACGTTGAACGCGCCGCAGAGGCCGCGGTCCGAGGTGATCAGGACGATGGCGCGGCGCTTCGCCTCGCGCCGCCCGAAGGCCGGATGGAGGATGTCGCCGGACGCCGACGCCAGATTGCCCAGGACGTCGCGTAGCTGCTCGTCGTAGGGGCGCGCCGATTCCACCGCGGTCTGGGACCGGCGCAGCTTGGCCGCCGAGACCATTTCCATGGTCTTCGTGATCTGCGCCGTGCTCTTGACGGAGCGGATGCGGCGCCGAATGTCGCGAAGTGTCGCCACG
>JANOOP010000043.1:0-2596 GCA_031421415.1 Candidatus Eiseniibacteriota bacterium | reverse complement strand
ACAAAACCCGGCGTGGCAGGACCGAGCAGGATACCGGCAATCAGGTAGCCAACTATCGGCGGCAGCTTCAGTCGGTTGGCGATGAGACCCATAATCAGCGCAAGCCCCAAGCTGGCGGCAATGGTGGTGATTAAGGAAATGCTATGGGGCATTTGTCTTGTCGCCTAACGGCCTGGCGCTCAGCGGCCGGCGCAGCCGGGCCGCTGAAGCGGCGTGTTAGGCGACCCTCATCGGCCTGATGCGTTCGACGCGCGTCTTGAGGGCCTTCGCCGCATCCCATAAATCGACTGCACGCTGCGCGTTGAGCCAGAACTCCGGCGAATTGCCGAACAATCGCGAGAGCCGAAGCGCCATCTCCGGGCTTACGGCGCGCCGCTCCCGCAGCAGTTCGTTCATAGTCTGGCGGGAGACGCCCAACGCCTTCGCGAGGGCGGAAACCGTGAGCCCGTAGTCCGGGAGGAAATCCTCTCGAAGCATCTCGCCAGGATGAGTGGGCCGGATCTTCCGCCGGCCAGCATTTGGAATGCTCATCTCACACCTCGTCTCTAGTGGTAGTCAGTGATCTCGACATCGTAGGCGTCGCCATCCACGAACCGGAAGCAAATGCGCCATTGATCGTTGACCGCAATCGCATGTTGCCCCGCCCGTTCCCGCTCGAGTGCGTGAAGCCGGTTCCCGGGCGGGACCTTCAAGTCATCAAGGCGAGTCGCCAGGTCGATGTACTCCAGTTTTCGCGTCGCCCGTTTGACGACGTCGGGCGGGAACCGCCTCGACTTGCCCGTCGCGTAAAGATCTCGCGTGCGCCGGTCCGCAAACGTCTTGATCATGACTCAATCGTAACCTGTCACGTGACGCATGTCAAGCGGTGATCGCCATCGCGCAGCGTGGTCTGCCCAACGATTTAGCGCTGAGCCGCGGGCGCGGCTACCGGCCCCGCCCCGGCTCACCAGCCCCGCGCCCGGCGGCTCCAGCGGCCAGTTAGAGGGGGACTCACTCTCTCGCTTCCTCGTCCGAGCAATTCGGTTCGAGATCGAAGCCCAGGTACCAGTACTCATGCCACGTCCGACGGTTGTCTCTCCACGCCGTAAGATGGAGACCCTCTTGGCTCGCGCACTGGCGGAGGCGCAGGGGGGCCCGGGCCCCTTCGGTGCGTACAATGAATTCTCCGTCCGAATACTCGGCGCGGGCACTCGGATCATAGACCGCCACACCGATTTCGTCTGCCTGAGAGATGGCGTAGCGCAGAACAAGCGAGTAGCTCTCGCCCTGCGCCTCGCCTCCCTCGTGGCAGGAGCCCGTGGGCCGCCCTCGAATCACCCCGTCGACGACTCGCGGAGGCGAAAAGAGAAACAGCAACAGGTGGTCGCCGGTCCGCCGAGGCTCGCCTCGGAACGTAACGCAGCCGGTGCTGTCAGGCCTCAGAACCGCTACCCCAAGTCGCGGAGAGGCCGTCGCGCTCGTGTTTCCGAGAAGAAGCACACCCAAGGCGATCATCCCGAGCCCCAGACACTTCATCTTGCCCTCCCGCTAACTAGAAGTAGACAGCCCAATGTAATCAGATAGGCGGACGATTCCGGGCCGCATAGTTGAGATCTCCTCTTCTTGGCCGCGACAGAAGGGCTGCTGCGCCATCACCTTCGTGGCCAATCGCCGGACTTCGTAGCAGGATACGCCGCCAAGACGCACCCATGTATCCTGATCTGGCCTCCGCTCCGCCGGCAGGGTCAAAACACGCCATCCATGGGGCTCCGTACCCCCCGTCCCCCACGATTCAGGACGTGCGTGTAAATCATCGTTGTCGATACGTCCCTGTGGCCGAGCAGTTCCTGAATCGTTCTGATGTCGTAGCCCGAATCGAGCAGATGCGTGGCGAACGAATGGCGGAGGGAGTGGCATGTCGCGGCCTTCGCGATCCCGGCCCTTAGGGCGGCCTCGCGGACCGCCTTCTGAAGTACCGTCTCGTGGAGATGATGCCGCCGCCGCCGGCCGCTCTCGGCGTGTACGTAGAAACGCGAGGCGGGGAAGACCCACTGCCAACCCGGCTCCCACGCCGCGCGAGGGTACTTGCGATCGAGAGCGCCCGGCAATTCCACGCTCCCAAGCCCCCCACGCAGATCGTCGGCATGCTGGCGCTTGACTCTCTCGATCTGACCCGCCAACGCGGGCGCCAGTCGCGCGGGCAGAAGCGTCACACGATCTTTCTGCCCCTTCCCATCGCGCACCGTGATTTCGTTTCGGTCGAAATCGACGTCCTTGACCCTCAGCCGACAACACTCGAGAAGCCGAAGCCCCGAGCCATAGAGAAGCGATGCCATCAGTAAGGGAGTGCCCTGCAATCCCCGCAGCAACGCTGCCGCCTCCTCACGCGAAAGAACGACGGGCAGCCTGACAGGGCGCTTTGCTCGCAGTACGCGGCCTCGGTCCTTCGGCTGTAATGCCTGGCGCGGATGGCCGCGCGCACCCGATCCAGGAGACGTGGGGCGTTGGGAGGACTACTGGGTCGCGGTGTGCGGGGGGAAAATGAATCGTCGTGGCGCTCCCGCACGAGGAGAGGCCGCGGGAGTCTCACAGCGTAGTCCTGGCGAATCGAGGCCGG
>JANOOP010000042.1:0-6401 GCA_031421415.1 Candidatus Eiseniibacteriota bacterium | reverse complement strand
GCGCTCGCGTCGACACGTTCCTTCTGAACGGCGCCGAGTGCGAGCCCTACCTGACTTCCGATCACCGCCTGATGCTCGAGGAACCCGTCGCGATCGTGGAGGGCGCGCTGGCCATGGCGCGGCTCCTCGGCGTGAAGCGGGTTCTCGTCGGCATCGAGGCTGACAAGATGCCCGCCGTCGAGGCCCTTCGCACGGCCGCGCGGGATGTTCCGCTCGGCGAGCAGACCTTCGAGGTCGTGCCGTGCGAGGTGCGCTATCCGCAGGGAGCCGAGCGCCAGCTGGTCACCGCGCTCACCGGCCGCGTGATTCCGCCGCGCTCGCTCCCGTCGGCGGTGGGCGTGCTCGTTCAGAACGTCGCGACGGCGCAAGCGGTCCATCACGCCATCCGGTGTCGCCGTCCGCTCCTCGACCGGATCATGACCGTGAGCGGGCCGGGCGTGCTCCAGCCCAAGAATCTCCGCGTGCCGATCGGCACGCTCCTCCAGGCGCTGGTGGACGCCTGCGGCGGCATGCGCCCCGACACGACGCGCCTCATCGCCGGGGGACCGATGATGGGGCGCGCTCTGCCGCGGCTCGACCTGCCGGTCATCAAGGGGATGAACGGTCTTCTGCTCCTCACCGGGCGCGGCCCGATGGAGGATGGATTCGGCCCCTGCATCCAGTGCGGCCGCTGCCTCGACTCCTGTCCGCTCGGCCTGGAGCCCGATCAGGTCTCGATCCGCGTGGAGGCGGGAAGGGTCCTCGACACCGATCCCTACGGGCCTCTCGATTGTTACGAATGCGGCTGCTGCACGTACGTCTGTCCCTCGGGGCGCCCGCTGCTTCAGTTCATGCAGGTGGCGAAGTCGGCCTTGCGCCGCGCGATCGAAGTGAAGGTGAAGGTATGAGCGACGAGACCGCGACCACGACAGGGGCAGGCCGGAGTGAACCGACCTTCGTCATCGAGCCGGGACCGCACGTCCATTCCTCGGAGACGACGTCGAAGATCATGTGGACCGTGAACGCCGCGCTCGCGCCGGCGGCGCTCTGGGGCGTCGTGGTGTTCGGGTGGCCCGCGCTCGCGGTCCTCGCCGGCTCGATCGCCGGCGCGCTGGGCTCGGAGTGGGCGACCAACCGGCTCCTGAAGAGCCGCACCTCGCTCCGGGACGGGAGCGCCTTCTGCACGGGCCTCTTGATGGCGATGACGCTCCCGCCGCTCCTTCCCGCATGGGCCGCGTTTCTCGGCGGCCTCTTCGCCATCGTCTTCGCGAAGGCGATCTTCGGCGGCCTCGGGTACAACCTGTTCAATCCGGCGCTCGTGGGACGCGCCTTCCTGATGGCCACCTTCCCGCTGGCGATGACGTCGGGATGGTCCAGCGCCGCGCCCTGGTTCGGCGGGGTGGACGCCATGACCACCGCGACCCCGCTCGGCGCGCTGCGCGAGCGGGGGATCGAGGCGGCCATGGGCGTGATGGGCGGGCCGGGATCGCCGTACACGAATCTCCTGATCGGGCTGAGGCCCGGATCGATCGGCGAGGTCTCGGTGCTCCTCCTTCTCGCGGGGGGCGCCTTCCTCCTGGCGCGGCGGATCATCTCGCCGACGATCCCGCTGGCCGTCGTCGCGGGCGTCGTGCTGACCACGGCCGCGTCGGGTCACCTGGGGCTTCACCTCCTCTCCGGCGGACTTTGGCTCGGAGCGCTCTTCATGGCGACCGACTACGTGACGTCGCCCAGCACGCGGAACGGCCAGATCGCCTTTGGGCTCCTGATCGGAGCGCTCACCGGAGTGATCCGGCTCTACGGCGGTTATCCCGAGGGCATCTGCTACGCGATCCTGATCGCGAACACCATGGTCCCGGCGCTCAATCTCTGGTTCCGGCCGCGCCGTCCGGTCTTCGCGGGAGCGCCCTCATGAGCGATTTGAATCCGACCGTCGTGCCGGGCGCCGCGGGCGTGCCGGGCGCTGCGGGTGCCGCGGGGGCCGCGGGTGCCGCGGCTGGTGGGAGCGGTGAGCTCTGGCGCATCGTCGCCTCGATGACCGCCACCTGCGCCATCGGCGCGGCAATCCTGGGCGGCATCTTCATCGCCACCGAGCGCTACGCCGAGGAGGCGCGCGTGCGCGGCGAGCAGCGGGCGGTGGCGGAGCTCCTGGGTCTGGAGGAAGGCGCGCGCGTGCTCGAGGTGAGGCAGTTCCTGAGCCCCGCGCGCGACGCGGTCATCTACCAGGTGCCCGCCGTGGAGGCCGCGGCGGGCCGCGAACTCGTCTTCGCCCTCGACGGCACGCTGCTCCGCGACGGCGCGCTCGCCGGAACCGCGGCGGAAGCGGCAGCGGCGCGCGAACTGCATTCGCTGGGGCGCCTCTTCATCGCGACGCACGAGGGCGCTCCGGCCGGATTCGTGGCCGAGGGCGAATCGCGCGGGTACAAGAACCGGATCCGCTTCTTCGTGGCCCTGAGCGCCGACTGGAAGATCGCGGGGGTGCGGGTGGTGGAGCACGAGGAGGATCCCGGCCTCGGCGCCGAAGTCGCCACGCCGTGGTTCCAGGGACAGTACGTCGGGCGCGATCTCGCGGCCGTCCCGCGGCTGGACGTGACGCGCGACCCGATGCCCGAGGACTGGCGCGGGGCGCTCCGCGCGCGGCCCGGCGCCGCGGCCGGCGACTGGACGTCGCGCTTCGGCGCGCTGGAGAAGCGCGAGGGGGAGAAGCCGATCTACGCGGTCACCGGCGCCACGATCTCGAGCCGGGCGCTCACCGACGGCGTGCGCGCCACGATTCTCCACTTCCGCCGCCGCTGGGAACTGATCGGCCCGCGGCTCCTGGAGCCGGTCACGACGGAGGTGGCGCGATGAGCCAGCCGATCCTGCTTCGGGAGCGGCCCCCCAGCGCCCGAACGCTCCTGCTCAACGGTATCTTCGGAGAGAACCCGGTCTTCCGGCTGGCGCTCTCCCTCTGCCCGGCGGTCGCGGTCACGACGACCGTGGCCAACGGCATCATGCTCGGCGTCGCGGTGCTCCTGGTGCAGGTCCTCTCCAGCGTCACGGTGGCGCTCACGCGGCGGGGCATCCATCCGCGCGTGCGGATTCCGGTCTACACCATCATCATCGCGGTCTGGGTGAGCGCGATCGACATGGTCCTCGCCGGCTTCTTCCCCTCGCTCTACGCGCAGGTGGGGCTCTACGTGAAGCTGATCGTCGCCTTCGCGATCATCATTTCGCGGCTGGAGGTCTTCGCGTCGCGCATGCCGCTCATCCCGACCTTCTGGGACGGCCTCGGCATGGGACTCGGGTTCCTCTTCGCCCTGATCGTGATCGGGGTCTTCCGCGAACTCCTGGGGAGCGGCGCGATCCTCGGCTACGCCGTGGTGCCGGAGAAGCCGCTGCTCTTCTTCGCGCTCCCGGCGGGCGGGTTCTTCTCCATCGGGCTCCTGATGGCGTTCTTCAACGTGGTCGAGCGGTGGCGTAACGGCGGCAAGGCGCCGGCGAGCGGGGGAGGAGGCGGCCATGGCCACGGTTGATCGGCCACGGCGGACGCGGCTGCTGCGACGTCTCTCGCGGCGCTTCTCGCTCTGGATCGTCGTCCTCGCCGGCATCGTGCTCCTCGTCGCGGGAGTGGCCTCGGCGGCCACCGCGGTATCCGCGGCATCCGCGACTCCGGCCGCGGACGGCGGCTTCATCCGCGGCGCCCGGATCCTCGCGCCCGACCATCTCCGCCTCCAGCTCGCCGGCCCCGTGTCCGCGCTCGACCGGGCGAACTTTCGTCTGACCGACGACCGCGCGCCCGACGTCCCGATCGACATCCGCGACGTCGTGGCGGAGCCGGGGAACAAGATTCTCCTGACCGTCGGCGAGCGGCTGGATCCCTCGGCGGCCTACCGGATCGAGATGCGCGAACCCGCCGCGTCGCGAGCCGTTCGTCCGGCGCCCTGGGCGCTCCTTCTGACGGTGGTCCTTTCCTCGGCGCTCATCAACAACTTCGTCTTCACGCGCTACCTGGGACTCTGCATCTTCTTCGGCGTTTCGAAGAAGCGCGACACGGCCGTCGGGATGGGGATCACGTTCAGCATCGTGATGATCCTGAGCGCCATGGTCTCGTGGGCGCTCTTCTCGCTGGTGATGGTGCCGCTCCAGATTCGTTTCCTCCAGATACTCATCTTCATCGGCGTCGTGGCGTTCCTGGTGCAGGCGCTCGATACGATCTTGAAGAAGACCCATCGCTCGCTCCACCAGAAGTGGGGCGTCTACCTGATGCTGATCACGACGAACTGCATCATCCTGGCGGTCCCGCTGCTGAACGCCGCGGCCGACTCGGGGCCGGCGGAGTCGTTCGCGCTGGCGCTCGGCTCGGGTATCGGGTTCGCCATCGCGCTTTTCTTGATGTCGTGCGCGCGGGAGAAACTGGAACTGGCCCGCGTCCCCGTCGCCTTCCAGGGGCTGCCCATCGCCTTCACGCTCGCCGGGCTCTTCGCCTTGGCGTTCATGGGCTTCTCGGGGCTCTCGTTCCTGCGGTGATCTCATGACCGGCACGCCACTCCAGACCGCGCTCTACGGACTCGGAGTCTTCACGTCGATCGGCGTCGTCTTCGGCGTCTCGCTCGCGATCGTGGCACGCCGCTTCCACGTGCCGAGCAATCCGATCGTCGACCGGGTGCGCGAGACGCTCCCGTCGGCGAACTGCGGCGCCTGCGGCTTTGCGGGATGCCAGGCCTACGCCGAGGCGGTGGTGGAGCGGAAGGACGTCTCCCCGAACCTCTGCATCCCCGGGCGCGCCGCGGTGGCGGAGGCGGTGGCGCGCCTGTCGGGAAAAGAAATGGGTACCGTGGCCGACCGCATCGTCGTCATGCGCTGCCACGGCACGAGCGCCTTCGCGCGCGAAGAGTCGCGTTACGTCGGGCTCGACACCTGCGCCGCCGCGTCGCTCGTCTTCGGAGGGCCGAAGGCGTGTAAGAACGGCTGCCTGGGGCTGGGCGACTGCGTCCGCGCCTGCCCCTTCGATGCGCTCTACCTGACCGACGGTGGGATCGCCGCGGTCGACTACGACACGTGCACCGGCTGCGCCGTCTGCGTTCCGGTCTGCCCGAAGGAACTCTTCCAAATCTATCCCCGCGACCGGCGGATCGAACTCTCGTGCGTCGCGAAGGACAAGCAGGCGGTGGTGCGCTCGACCTGCATGGTCGGCTGCACGCTCTGCCGCAAGTGCGTTTCCACGTGTCCGGCCGGCGCCATCGAGTGGGACGGCCGGACGATCATCATCCACCACGACATTTGTCTCGCGTACGGGCCATCGTGCAACGAAGCGTGCGTGGACATCTGCCCGAGCACGATCCTGCATCGTATCGGACAGGGTCCTCGCCCCGAGCCCGTCGAACAGCCCGCGGAGGTATGAACCGATGAAACCGCCGGCGTCCGCGCCAGCAGTCGCCGTTCCCGCGCATTCCGGCCCCGGGGCCGGGACCCCGCACTCCCTTGTCCTCGCGCTCGTCGGTAGCGGCGGCGACGGGGTCGCCCTCCTGGGAGATCTGGTGCTCGGCATGGCCGCGCGCCAGGGGCTCTACGGGATGATGGTCCAGTCGTACGGGCCGCAGATCCGTGGAGGCGAATCGGCGGCGATCGTCCGGCTCGCCGATAGCGAGGTGCTGTACGAGGGGGATCAGGTGGACCTCCTCCTCTGCTTCCGACTGCGCGACTTGAAGCGCTTCCAGGGAGCGCTCCATCTTCATTCGGGAAGCGTCGTGGTGATGGACCGGGAGGAAGTGGGGGATCCGCCGGAGTGGCTGGGCCGCACGGAAGGGCCGCCGTTCCGCTTTCCCTTCGCTCGATTCGAGGATGGCATCGAGGTGGAGGGGCCGCCGAAGAACATGCTCGGCCTGGGGCTCCTGTGCCGCATGCTCGGATGGCCGCAGACGCTCGCCGAGGACGCACTGCGGCGCCGCTTCGGCCACCGCCGCGAACGGCTGCAGGCAAATCTGGAGTCGCTGGCCACCGGGTTGGCGGTGGAGAAGTTTCCCGCGCGGCCCGCGCCCCTCGGCAAGGGAATCGGCCTCTTCGCCGAGACCGGGAATGAAGCGATCGCCCGGGGCGCCATCACCGCGGGGCTGAAATTCTTTGCGGGGTATCCCATCACCCCCTCGTCGGAGGTGATGGAGACGCTCATCGAGGAGCTTCCCGCCGCGGGTGGCCGGGTCGTCCAAGCGGAGGACGAAATCGCCGCCATGGGAATGGTGCTCGGCGCCTCCTTCGGCGGCGTGCCGTCGATGACGGCGACCAGTGGGCCGGGGCTCTCGCTCATGACGGAGATGATCGGACTGTCGAGCATGGCGGAACTGCCGGCAGTCATCGTCGACTGCCAGCGGGCGGGCCCGGCGACCGGAATGCCGTCGCGCACCGAGCAGTCGGATCTCAATCACGCGGTCTACGGAGGACAC
>JANOOP010000041.1:0-2181 GCA_031421415.1 Candidatus Eiseniibacteriota bacterium | reverse complement strand
GGACGGCATACTCCCCGCGACGAAGAAGCTGGCCGCGCATGTCGTAGACCCGGGCGCTCGCATTCATGAGCTTGCGTGCGTTGAGCATGTGTCCCTCAGCGGAGCAAGGCGACCCTGGAGATCGGAGCTAGTGGCCCCCTCCCGAAGCGGATGAAGTAGATGCCGGCCGGCACGGCCCGTCCGTTCCCATCGCGTCCGTCCCAGTCGCCACGGTAGGGCGACCGCGCGGGGGTCTGTGGCCGGCTCAGAACCCGCACTAGCGTTCCGCGCACGTCGAAAATTCCGATCCACTTCGACGTAGGCGACTCGATCCGAATGGAGCCCCGGAAGGGATTGGGGTACGCACGCGGCGCTTCAGGCGCGCTTGGCGTTTCGGCCGCCCCGGTGATGGTGGACGACACGTTCACGGTCGACCCCGCATTGTTCGAAAAGGGAACCGGGGCGCCGGTCGACCCGGACCTTACCGCGAACCGCGCGGCCGCGTCCTCCGCCAGCGGGCACGAGGGGATCGTGGCGTTGTTCCCGGTCCTCGTCAGGACGTAGGCGAGACCCGAGGGGATGGCCGGGGCCGACGTGGTGCCGTTCTTGGAGAGGGTCACAGCGCCGTACGCGACGGCGTTCACAAAACAGGTGACCGTCTCGAACGACACCTGTCCGGTCGCGAGCGGGAGCCCCGGCGTGATGACGAGATCGGGGGTGATCCCGAATGTCGTCGCGAATCCCGACGTGGCGCAAAGGATCTTTCGGTCCGCGACCGCCCCCGAGAGCGGCAGACTGCCCCCGAACGTGCCGTGCGTGGCGAGGAGGACGCCCGCCGCGTCGTAGGAGCGGATGGCGAGGCCCGAGACGAGGTTCTGCCCGCCCGCCTGCATCCGAAGCTCCACGGCCTGGACCGTGGCGTCTCCGTTATGGGAGGTGAGGATCTTGTTGATCTCGATCAGGTGGAACGAGGCGCGCGCGGGTGGCGCCGGGGCGGCGAGGAGCAGGATGGTGACGGCCGCTACGAGCGGGGAGATGGTCCGCAGCGTCGGCCGCGTGACGTGAAGGGTTCGGACGGGTCGCATAGCGTTCCTCCCGAGTGAGGCCGCACAGGCTGGTCGGCTCGGAGAGTCTACACCCGCGACGGCCCCTCCGACCGTGGCATAGGTCACGATCGGAGGGAACCCCGGTGTGGCGCGGAGTTACAGCGCCTTCACCGCGGCAATCAGTTTCACGACGGACGCCTTGGCGTCGCCGAAGAGCATCATCGTCTTCGGATCGTAGAAGAGCTCGTTCTCGATCCCCGCGAAACCGGGCTTCATGGAGCGCTTCATGATGACCACGTGCTTCGACTTGTCGGCGTCGAGAATCGGCATGCCGTAGATGGGGCTCTGCTTGTCGTGCCGCGCCGCCGGATTCACGACGTCGTTGGCGCCGATCACCAGGGCCACGTCGCAGCGGCCGAAGGCGTCGTTGATCTGATCGAGGTCGAAGAGTTCCTCGTAGGGGACGTTCGCTTCCGCCAGAAGGACGTTCATGTGGCCCGGCATGCGCCCCGCCACGGGGTGGATGGCGTACTTCACCTCCACGCCCTTCGCCTTCAGCAGATCGGCCAGCTCGCGCACGCCGTGCTGTGCTTGCGCCACCGCCAGACCGTAGCCCGGGATCACGATGACCGACTGGGCGTAGGCGAGCATCGTCGCCACGTCCTCGGCGGAAACATCGCGGACGGACTTTCCGGACAGATCGGTAGCGCCGGCCCCGCCGCCACCCCCCGCCGTCGTCGTCGCGCCGAATGCGCCGAAGATCACCTTTGTGATGGGGCGGTTCATCGCCTTGCACATGAGAACGGTCAGGAGCGTTCCCGACGCGCCCACCAGCGTTCCCGCGATGATGAGCACCGGGTTGTGGAGCGAGAATCCCGCGGCGGCCGTCGCGAGTCCCGTGAAGGAGTTGAGGAGCGACACCACGACCGGCATGTCGCCGCCGCCGATCGGAATGACCGCGAGGACACCGAGCAGGAGCGCCACGCCGAAGAAGACGAGGAAGGCCGGCAGCCCGGCCGCGTTCGCGAGGAGCATTCCGCCCAGGACCAGAAGTGCCGCGGCGAGGAGGAAGTTGATCGGCTTCTGGAGCGCGTAGGTGACCGCCTTCTCCGTGAAGACACCCTGCAGCTTGCCCCACGCCACGATGCTTCCGGTG
>JANOOP010000040.1:0-6366 GCA_031421415.1 Candidatus Eiseniibacteriota bacterium | reverse complement strand
GGCGAAGGCCTCGTTGATCTCGATCAGACCGATGTCGGAGAAGCGAACGCCCGCGCGCCGAAGGGCCACCGGTGTCGCATGCGTCGGACCGAGTCCCATGTGCGCGGGATCGAGCCCCACGAAGGCGTAGCCACGGATCCGACCCACAGGCGCAAGGCCGAGTTCCTTCGCTTTCTCCGCCGATGCCACCAGAATCGCGGCGGCGCCGTCGGTGATGGGACAGGCGTTGCCGGGCGTCACGGTGCCGGTGCGCGGATCGAAGTAGGGGCGAAGTTTCGCCAGCGCCTCGAGCGACTGCGTCTTCCGCGGGCCGACGTCCTGCGCCACAACCTCGCGATAGGGCGCGGGAAAGACCGGCGCGATCTCCTCCGCGAAGCGCCCCGACTCCTGCGCCGCGGCCGCGCGGCGATGGCTCTGGAGCGCGAAGTCGTCCTGCGCCTCGCGGGAGATGCCGAACTCGCGCGCCAGAAGCTCCGCCGTCTCGCCCATGTTGAGCCCTGAAATCGGATCCATCAGACCCTCCATCAGCGCGATCTTCGGCGTGAGGTCCTTAGGACGGAAGGAGGCGAGCGCTCCCACGCGCTGAACCGGACTCTTTGCCTTCATCAGCCGCTCGAAGACGCGCGTCATCCCGTCGCTCACGTGGAGCGGGATGCGGCTCATCGACTCCGTGCCGCCCGCAACGACGAGATCCGCCTGACCCGACGCCACGCGCTCGTACGCCTGCGCGATCGACTCCATGCCGGAGGCGCAGTTGCGATGCACGGTGACCGCCGGGACGTGGTTCGGAATTCCCGCGAGAAGCGCGACGACGCGGGCGATGTTGGCGGAATCGGCGGGCCCGGCCACGTTGCCGATGATGACGTCGTCGACGTCGGCGGGCGAGACTCCGGAACGGGCGAGAAGTTCGGATACGGCGATGCGCCCCAGTTCCCGGGCCGGCACGCGTGCAAGCGCGGTGCCCGCCTTGGCGAACGGAGTGCGGAAGCCGTCGAGGAGTACGACGTCGCGCATCATGTTCCTAACGCCTGAAGTTGTGTAAGGGAATGCGTTTGGCCTTTACGCGGGGAGTGTGTCACAGTGATTCGAGGAGGTCAATCTATGGACGTTCGAACCGCGCCCGACCTACTAAAGTATGCAGTCGAGGTGCGCCGGAAGCCCAATGCCTTCCTGGTGAAACGGGAGGGCCGCTGGGAGCCCGTGCCCATCGATTCGGTGGCGCAGCAGGTATCGGCCATGGCCCGGCAACTCCGCGCGCGCGGGCTGGGAAAAGGCGATCGCGTCGCCATTTTCGCCGAGAGCCGCCTGGAGTGGGGCATGGCCGACATGGCGATCCTCGCAGCCGGCGGAGTGACCGTCCCCATCTACCCCACGCTCCCGGCGAACCAGGTCGCGCCCCTTCTGGCCGACTCCGGCGCCGTGGGCGCCTTCACCTCGAGCGCCGAGCAGCGCGCCACGCTGGAGGAGGCCCGCGCAGTGGGGGCCCCCGGCATCCGCTGGATCCACGCGTTCGACGAGGATCCCTGGCCCGCCACGCTTCCCGGCGCCGTCGATCCCGCGGTCCCACTCCAGCCCGACGACCTCGCCACGATCATCTACACGTCGGGAACGACGGGAGCGCCGAAGGGCGTGATGCTGACGCACGGGAACATCGTCTCCGAGGTGCTGCTGGCCCTGCAGGCGATGCAACTCCGCACCGATGACACCTATCTCTCGTTCCTCCCACTCAGCCACATCTACGAGCGGACGAACGGGTTCTTCACGATGCTCTACGCCGGCGTGACGATCGCCTACGCGGAATCGTTCCAGGCCCTGAGCCGAAATCTGCGCGAGGTGCGGCCGACCATCGTCCTCTCGGTGCCCCGAATGTACGAGAAGGTTCTGGGCGGAGCCGACGAGCGCGCGGCCGGAGCCGGATTCCCCACCGGTCCGCTCTGGCGCTGGGCACGGCGCGTGGCGATCGAGTGGGCCACCTGCCGCACGGAGAAGCGGGATCCCCCGCCTCTCCTGGCGCTTCAGCATTCGCTCGCGGCGAAAATCGTCTATCGGAAGTTGATCGACGGCTTCGGCGGCCGCACGCGCCTCCGCGTCTCCGGCGGCGCGGCGCTCCACCGCGCGGTGGCGCTCTTTTTCTACGGCTGCGGACTCCCCATCTTCGAGGGCTACGGACTCACGGAGACGAGCAGCGGGATCTCGGTGAACACCTTCGGGAAGCACAAGGTGGGGACCGTGGGCCCCCTGTTCCGAAACATCGAGGTGAAGATCGCGCCCGACGGCGAAATCCTGATCCGCGGGCCGGTCGTCATGAGGGGCTACTGGCAGAAGCCGGAGGCCACGGCGGAGGTGATCCGGGACGGCTGGTTCCATAGCGGCGACATCGGTGAAATGGATACGGACGGTTTTCTGCGGATCACCGACCGGAAGAAGGACATCCTCGTGACCTCCGGCGGGAAAAAAGTGGCGCCGCAGCCGATCGAGGGGGCGCTGAAGGCGTCGCCGCGGATCGCGGAAGCGCTCGTGGTGGGCGAGGGCGAGAAGTTCGTCGCGGCGCTGATCGTCCCCGCGGAGGGCGCCACGCGCGAGCAGATCGCCGAGGCGGTGGCGCGCGTGAACGAGGCGCTTGCCGATTTCGAGAAGATCAAGAAATTCGCGCTCATCCCCAACGATCTCACCGTCGAGAGCGGCCTCATGACGCCGTCGCTCAAGCTGAAGCGGAAGGCCGTGATCGAGCGTCATCGGGACGTGGTGGCGCGGCTCTTCCGTGAGGGAGCGTAGGCTGAAGGTTTCGCGATTCCCGACCCGGATGGCGAGAGGAATGGCCGCCGCGCTCATCGCGGGGCTGTCGCTGTCTGGCGGCTGTGCCGCCACGCGTAGCACGGTGGCCGCGGCGGATTCCTCGCGGGCGGCCGTGGCCGGTTCCTCGCGGGCAGCCGTGGCCGGAACGCCGGAGTCCGCGCCCGCGAATCGTGGTCCGGCGCGGGCGCTGCGAGGCGACGACCTGGTCCTCGACCTGAGCCCTGCCGCCGAAATTCTCTCGCTCTGGATGGAGCCGAACGACGACGTTCGCGCGCGCGCCCGCGCCATCGCCACCGATCTTCCCTACCTGACGCTCCGGAACTACTACGCCACGATGATGCGCTGCGTCCCCTCCGACGCCGAGGTGGCGAGAGCGATCGCGGTGCCCGATTCGGGGATCTGCGGATTCGGGCTGGAGTCGGCCTACCGCGAACGCGCGTCGGTGGACAGCCTGGTGCGTGCGCTGGTGCTGCGGGGCGGCGCGATCCGGGCGCGCGTCGCGGCCGATGTGGCCGCCTACGTGCCCAAGCGGCCTTGGAAGCCAATACGCGTCTTCTTCGTGATCGCGACCCGCTACCTCTTCGACGCCGTGACGCTCGACCGGAGTCTGGACGGCGGCGGACCGACGGTGCTCTTCAACCTGAGCGAGGCGCTCAACTACGGCGGCTCCACCGAGGAGCGCATGGCGATCGTGGAGCGCGTGCTGGCCCACGAGACGTTTCACGCCGCGCTCCGGCAGCTGGAGTTCGGGCAGCCGGGGTGGCGCCGCTACCACGATCCCGCCAACACCTTCGACTACATCGCGCGCGTGATGCTGGACGAGGGCGTGGCTCACTACATCGACTGGAAGGAGCGCGCCGGCGCCGACACGTTGTTCGCGGCGAGATTGAGTTCGCGGGAACGGAAGGCGTTCGACCAACTGGCGCTCGCCTGCAGACGGTTGCGCGATCCGCAGACCGACCCCGAAGCGCGCGAGGAGATCCTGGGGCTGGCGGCCACCGGGCCGATCTGGAGCAAGTACGGCGCGATTTCGGGTATGTTCGCGGCGTGGAGAATCGAGCGGGCGTGGGGACGGGACTCGTTGCGAGCGGCGGTCGTGGGTGGACCGCGGGAACTGAGGCGCCTCTATGCGGCCGCGGCCGCGGCGGACACGTCGCTGAAGCGATGGCCGAAGGAACTGGAGTGATCCGATGACGCCCGAACCGAGTCG
The DNA here is from genome assembly GCA_031421415.1 of Candidatus Eiseniibacteriota bacterium. Classification (GTDB taxonomy): domain Bacteria; phylum Eisenbacteria; class RBG-16-71-46; order SZUA-252; family SZUA-252; genus SZUA-252. Next base: position 2,360 of record JANOOP010000040.1, on the reverse strand, counting down.
CTCCGTCGCGGAGGGCGTTGCCGTGGTGTCGAGGGAACGCCCCGTTCCCGACGATCTGATTCTGGACGAGCTGGTGGACGCGGCACGGAAGTTTCCCGATCGCCAACTTCTCCAGTTCCGGAGCCGAATCGGCGCGAACCAGTATCGGCGCCTCTATCGGCTGGTCCGTCGGTTCACGCGGGAAGGCGCCGCGGTCCTCGACTGGGGATCGGGAAACGGGCACTTCACCTACTTCCTCCAGCGCGCGGCGCGGGCGGCGCACGGCTTCTCGCTCTTGCCGGGCGCGTTCCGCGCGTGGATTCCGTGTCCTGATTATCCGTTCATCCAGGGCGACGAGGCAGAGCCGGTCCGGCTTCCCTACGCCGACGCGACGTTCGATGCGGTCGTGTCGGTCGGAGTGCTGGAGCATGTGCGGGAGACGGGAGGCGACGAGGCGCGAAGCCTTGGCGAGATCGCGCGAGTGTTGAAGCCAGGGGGCGCGTTCATCTGCTACCACTTCCCGAATCAACACAGTTTGATCGATCGGCTGGCAAGGAGATTTCCGAGCATGCATCGACATGAATTCCGGTACACGGCGCGGGGGATTCGTGAGCTCGTCGCCGGCGCGGGGATGCGGCTGGAGGCGATGGGGCGGTACGGGAGCCTTCCGCGAAATTCCGCGGGTGCGGTGCCGGATCCAATCGCGCGATCGAGTGCGGTCGCGGCGGCGTGGGATGTGGCGGATGGGGTGCTCGGGACGCTGCTATCGCGCTGGTGCCAGAACTACTATTTCGTGGCACGGAAGGGTGGGGCGTAGGGGGGCTTCGGCGGTCGCCTGAGTTGGCGCCTGAGCGGCCCTGGGGCCTCGACCTTTTCTGTGTTGTGGATGTAAGGCACTATTTCATTGAGAGTTACCGGCTTTGCCAGCGCCAGGACCGGCGCGGCTCGACCTGCGCGCTTATCCCCGGGCGTGGCTGGGTTGGGCCTTTGCCCATAAACTAATGTAATCAATATAGATACGGCCCCCGATGCGACCAATGCCTGCGCGAGCCTCCCCACCCTGGCTGGACCAAGCCAGGAGAGCCCGAAATTTCCCCGTTGATCGCCAGCCTATCCCCGCTGTAGCAAGCTTGTAAACATCACTTCTCCAATAACTTACCAGTTTGATTGCCCCCTAACCCGCAGACAAGTCCCGTCGCGTGATCCATGGCACCGCAGTTGCGTTAGCAGTCCCCCAGGAACGGGACGCCCAGGACGGGCCGCAACCACACGGAGGCAGCATGGAAAAGTCGAGGGGAACCAAGAAGACGCTGAAGACGGTGGTGACGCTGATGGCCCTGGCCGCGGCCCTGGCGACGACCGGATGCACCGGCAGCTCGCTGATGGGGCCGGAAAAGAGCACGCAGTCGCAGGGGCAGGTCGTGTCGCAGCAGGGCGGGCATCACGCGCTCCCGGGTGGCCAGCATTCAACGCCGTAACGGTCGACTAACGAGGTGATGGCGACAAACGTCTCCCAATCTCCTCCAGGGCGGGGGCTATATGAGGCGAACGGACGAAGAGGTGACGGGAAGTCGGACTCAGATCGGAAGCGATCTGAAGGAGCAAACGTTGCGCCTGGACCAGGCGCGCCTGCCCCGCACGGACGTCGCCCGAGTCGATCAGAGCGCTCCCCAGGCCCACGCTGATTCTCGCGGCTTGCTCAACGAATCCGGCCTCCTCCGCGCGTCCCAGACCCAAGGTCATCGCCCGGAGCAGCTCGGCATCGCACTCCCCTCCGTGGGCGAGGACCTCAGCGATGGCCGCGACCGCCTGAACCTCGACGACAATGTTCTTAACGTCTCGAGCTCTCGCCGCGATCGCCGAAAGGGCCCGCGTCGTAGCACCGTCTCCGGCCTCAGCCTGATTCAGGAGGGCCAGTTCGATCTCGACCCCCCAAAGATCCTCTAGGTCGTTCTCATCCTTGAGGAGTTCCATTGCCCGCTGCAGCGCCACCCGCGCTTCAGCGCGATTTCCTCGAGACATGCTCAGCTGGGCCCGGAGTCGCTCGATTAGCGGCCGCGTTCTAACTGGATCGTAATCTTGCGGAAGTTGGTCAACGCGCTCCAGCACCCTGCCAACGCCATCGAGATCACCGATCGCAAGGGCCGCGAAGCCCTCAAGTTCATTGCCCTTGAATTGGTAGACGATGTTCCCCAGGCGAGCAGCGAGCGCTTGAACCTCCCGTGCCTTGGCGATCGTCTCGTCGAACCGACCCAGGTAGTGAAGATCAATAGCGATTCCTGCCGTCGCGGCTACCGTGTCATATCCGGAGCCCGATCGCCGCGACAGAACCAGGGCTCGCTCGTTGTCGTCGAGCGCTTCCCGGATGCGCCCCATGGCGT
>JANOOP010000039.1:0-9797 GCA_031421415.1 Candidatus Eiseniibacteriota bacterium | reverse complement strand
CCGCACGTTGAAGGACGTCGTCTGCCGCTACAAGCAGATGAGCGGATTCTACGTGGCGCGGAAGGGGGGCTGGGACACGCACGGGCTTCCCGTGGAAATCGCCGTCGAGCGCGAACTCGGAATCAGCGGCAAGGACCAGATCGAGAAGTTCGGGATCGCCGAGTTCAACGCGCTCTGCAAGAAAAGCGTGCTGCGTTACGAGAGCGACTGGCGCCGCCTCACGGAGCGAATCGGCTACTGGCTCGACATGGACGCTCCCTACTTCACCTTCGCCAACGAGTACATCGAGAGCGTCTGGTGGATCCTCCGCCAGTACCACGATCGCGGGTTCCTTTACGAGGGGCTCAAGATCGTCCCCTACTGCCCGCGTTGCGGCACGCCGCTCTCGAGCCACGAGGTCAGCCAGGGCTACGAGGACGTGACCGAGCCGTCGGTGACGGTGAAGTTCGCGCTGGAGGACGAGCCGGGCGCCTTCATCCTCGCCTGGACCACCACGCCCTGGACGCTCCCCGGAAATGTGGCGCTCGCGATCGGCGCCGAGCTCCCCTACGTGCGCGTCCGCCAGACGGTCGACGGGCAGGAGGAGCGCTATTACCTGGCGCAGGCCCGCCTGTCGCAGCTGGCCGGGGAGTACGAAATCGAGAAGGAGCTTCGCGGCGCCGAGCTGGTCGGGCGCCGCTACAAGCCGCTCTTCGATTCCGTCGATCTCGCGAAGCTCACGGGGAAGGACGCCTACTACGTGGCCGCCGCCGGATTCGTCACGACCGAAGACGGCACGGGCGTCGTCCACACCGCCGTCATGTACGGCGAGGACGACTACCAGCTGGGGCAGCGCCTCGACCTTCCGATGCACCACACGGTGGACCCCCAGGGCCGCTTCACGGCCGACGTGGCCCCGTGGGCAGGACAGTTCGTGAAGGACGCCGAGTCCGACATCCGGCGCGATCTCCGCCGCCGCGGACTCCTCTACCGCGAGGAGAACACGACGCACGCCTACCCGTTCTGCTGGCGCTGCGATTCGCCGCTCCTCTACTACGCGTGGAAGACGTGGTACCTCGCCACGACCCGCTACCGCGATCGACTCATCGAGGCCAATCGGAAGGTCGCCTGGCATCCGCCGGAAATCGGCGCCAACCGCTTCGGCAAATGGCTCGAGAACAACGTCGACTGGGCGCTCTCGCGTAACCGCTACTGGGGGACGCCGCTCAACCTCTGGCGCTGCGAAGAATGCGGCGCCGTTCGGTGCATCGGCAGCATCGCGGAATTGCGGGAGGGGGCGGGCCTCACCGAGCCGCTCGACCTCCACCGCCCGCACGTCGACAGCGTGACCTTCTCCTGCGCCGGCTGCGGCGGCACGCAGCGGCGCGTGCCCGAAGTGATCGACGCCTGGTTCGACTCGGGGGCGATGCCGTTCGCCCAGTGGCACTACCCCTTCGAGCACCAGGACGACTTCGATCGCCTCTATCCCGCCGATTACATCGCGGAGGGGATGGACCAGACGCGCGGCTGGTTCTACACGCTGATGGCGATCGGCGTCTTCGTGAAAGGGGAAGCCCCCTACCGACACGTCCTTGTGAACGAGCTGATCCTCGACAAGGAAGGGAAGAAGATGAGCAAGTCGCGCGGAAACGTGGTCGACCCGAGCGCGATCCTCGACCAGCGCGGCGCCGACGCGCTCCGCTTCTACCTCGTCTCGACCAGTCCGCCGTGGACCTCGACGCGGTTCGCCCGCGAGGGGCGTCAACGAGGTGACGAAGAAGCTGATCGGCACGCTCCGAAACGTCGCCCAGTTCTTCGTCCTCTACGCGAACATCGACGCCTACGAGCCGGGAGCGGGGGCCAAGGCGAAGCCGACGCTCCTGGACCGCTGGATCCTGTCGCGGCTCCATACGCTGGTCGGAACGTGCCGCGCGGCGCTCGAAGGATACGACCTCACGCGCGGCGCCCGCGCCATCCAGGAGTTCGTCATCGAGGAACTCTCGAACTGGTACGTGCGGCGCTCCCGCCGGCGCTTCTGGAAGGAAACCGACGCGGCCGACAAGCGCGCGGCCTACGACACGCTGCTGGAGTGCCTGGAAACGACGACGCGCCTCCTGGCGCCCTACACGCCGTTCCTGGCGGAAGAACTCCATCAGAGTCTCGTGCGCGCGGCGCGTCCGGACGCCCCGGCCAGCGTCCACTGGTGCGATTATCCGGCGTCCGACTCCACCCGCGTGGACGAGGCGCTGGAGCGGGGGATGGAGATCGTGCTCCGCGTCGTGAACCAGGCGCGGGCGGCGCGAAACGCGTCATCGCTCCGGGTCCGCCAGCCGCTCCGGCGGATCGCGGTGGCGGGCCTGAGCGCGCGCGACGCCGAGGCGCTGGCGCCGCTGGCGGGCCTGGTCCTCGACGAGCTGAACGTGAAGGAACTGGTGACGGACGTGCCGCGAGACGCGATGATCTCCCTCGCGGCGAAGGCCAACTTCCCGGTGCTGGGGAAGAAGGCAGGCGCGGCCATGAAGGAACTGGCGTCCCGGATCCAGGCGGCGCCGGTCGCCGAGATCCAGGCGGCGCTGGCGCGCGACGGCTGGACGGTCGAGGCGGGCGGCGCCTCGTTCACGCTCGTCGCCGAGGACGTGCTGATCCAGGGCGGCTCCAGGGCCCCCTGGGCGGCGCAGGTCGACGGCACGCTCGTCGTGGCGGTCGACACGACGATCGACGAGGAGTTGAAGGCCGAGGGGCTGGTGCGCGAGTTGGCGCACCGCATCCAGGCGCTCCGAAAGAGCGCCGAATTCGAGGTGACCGATCGCATCCGGCTCGGATGGGAGCTCTCGCCCGTGCTTCAGGTAGCGTGCGCGAGGCACGAGGGGTTCCTGAAGGACGAGGTGCTCGCCGAGGAGCTGGGGACGGACGTGCCCACCGGCTCCGGGGCGGCGGTCGAGGAGTGGAGTTTCGACGGGGAAAGCGCCCGCGTCGGCATCGTGCGGGCCAAGCAAGGAGGATGAGTTGCCGCTGACCAAGAAGGACCTCAAGCATTTCGAGGAACGGCTCCTCGAGGAGCGGAAAAAGCTCCTCGGCCAGCTCGGATATCTCGAGAAGACGCTGAACCGGACGCAGAACGACTCCGCGGGCGACCTTTCGGCCTATTCGTTCCACATGGCCGACATGGGCACCGACGCGATGGAGCGCGAGAAGGCGTTTCTCTTCGCCTCCTCGGAGGGAAGGCTGCTCTACGAAGTCGACCAGGCACTCCGGCGACTCTACCGGAACGAGTTCGGCGTCTGCGCGGGCTGCGCCAAGGAGATCGCGAAGGCGCGCCTCGACGCGATTTCGCAGGTGACGCTCTGCGTCGCGTGCCAGGAGAAGCAGGAAAAGGAGAACCACACGGCTCGCGGATGAAACGGTCCCGTCTCCTCTTCGCCCTCTGCGCCGCCATCGTCGTGGTGCTCGATCAAGTGACGACGGCCGCGGCCTCGTCGCGGCTCTTGCTGAGCGAGCCGGTCCCCGTGCTGGGGGACGTTGTGCGCCTCACGCTGGTCCACAACACGGGCGCCGCCTTCGGCCTCTTTCCGGGAAGCCGGCTACCGTTCATCGTTGTTTCGATCCTCGCGATCGCCGTCGTGCTCTACCTCTTCACGCGCGCGGCGTACCGCGGGATGCCGCAGCGAATCTTGCTAGGGTGTATTCTCGGCGGCGCGATCGGGAATCTCATGGACCGGATCCGCCTCGGCTGGGTCGTCGACTTCATCGATGTCGGCCTCGGCTCGGTGCGATGGCCGGTCTTCAACGTGGCCGACAGCGCCGTCACCGTCGGAGTGATCTTCCTTGCCTGGTTCCTCTCCCGAGCGGGCCATCCCGCCCCTGACGCCGAAGATCCATCTCGTGCCGGCCTCGCGGGCGGGTGAGCGGCTCGATCGCTTTCTGGCCGAAGCGGAGCACTCCCTTTCCCGGTCGGCCGTGCAGAACCTGATCGACCAGGGCCACGTCCGCCTGAACGACGCGCCCACGCGCGCCAGCCGGCGCGTGCGCGAGGGGGACCGCGTGGAAGTGGTGCGGCCCCGCCACGTGCCCTCGACGCTCGAGCCGGAGGCGATTCCGCTCGACGTCGTCTACGAGGACGAGCACCTGGCCGTGGTCGCGAAGCCCGCCGGGATGGTGGTCCATCCCGCCGTGGGGCACCACACCGGCACCCTGGTGCACGCCCTTCTCCATCGTTACCGCGTTCTCTCGAACGAGAATGGAAACGAGCGAGCCGGCATCGTCCACCGCCTCGACAAGGGGACGTCGGGCCTGCTCCTGATTGCCCGAACCGAGGAAGCCCATCGCATCCTGGCGGCGGAGTTGGAGGCCCGGAAGGTGCGCCGCGTCTACCGCGCGCTCGTCTGGGGTTCGCTCCGCGATGAGGAAGGCCGGATCGAGGCGGCGCTGGGGCGAAGTCCGAAAGACCGAAAGAAGGTCGCGGTCCTTCAGCACGGCGGGCGCTTCGCCGCGACCCGATACAAGGTCGTGAAACGCTACCACGACCTGACGGAACTCCACCTGACGCTCGAGACCGGCCGCACGCACCAGATCCGCGTCCACCTCGCGCACCAGGGACACCCCGTTTTCGGCGACCCCGACTACGGCGGCCGTCGCGGACCACTCATGCGCCTGTCGCCCACGCGCAGGCCGGAGGCGGCGCTCCTGCTCGCGGAGCTCGACCACCAGGCGCTCCACGCGGAGACGATCGGGTTCACTCACCCGGCGACCGGCGAGCAGATGGAGTTCACCCATCCCGTCCCGCCCGAGTTCGCGGCGGTGCTGGAAGCGCTGGCGTGCGAGTCCTAGGCGTGGATTTCGGACCTCGGCAGATCGGTCTCGCCGTGAGCGACGAGACGGGCTTCCTGGCCCGCCCGCTCCGGAGTTTCACCGTGGAGCGGATCCGGGAAGCGCCGGAGGCGGTGGCGGCCGTGGCGCGCGAGGAGGAGGCGGATGCCATCGTTGTCGGGATGCCGGTCGGCCTGGAGGGCGAGGAGCAGCGTCCCGAATCGCATCGTGTGCTTCGCTTCGCGAAGGCGCTCCGGGCGGCGACCGGCCTCCCGGTCCACCTGGAGGACGAGAGCCTGAGCAGTCGCGAGGCGCGCGAATTGCCGTCCGGGCCGAGGCGTGGCGCCCGCGGAGCGGCGGAACGCGAGCATTCCCGCGCGGCGGCCATCGTGCTCCAGCGCTGGCTCGACGGCCGCGCGTCGGGAAAGCGCTCGCCGGCTCCCGAGACGGCAGGCGGGGACGCGTGAAGCGGAACCAGCGTGTCCGCCGCACGCTCCTCCTCGGCATGCTGGTCGGAGGGGTGATCCTGAGCGGGCTCCTCTTCTTCCCGTCGAAGGTCTCCCAGACCATCGAGACGCGAGAGGTGCTGATTCCCAAGGGGGCGGCGCTCGAGCAGATCGCGGGGATCCTCCACGCGAACGGGCTCGTGGGGAATCCGCAGCTCTTCATGCTCGCCGCGCGCGTGCTCGGCTACGACCGCGGGCTGAAGGCCGGACGCTTCACCATCCCGATCGGCTCGAGCATTTACCGGATTCTCCGGCAGCTGGCTCGCGGCATGGCGTCGCAGGACATGATGACGGTCCCCGAGGGATGGCGAACCGACCAGATCGCGCAGTTCCTGAACGAACGGGTGAAGATCGATACGATGCGCTTTCTCGCGCTGGCCGGCGACTCGGCCTTCGTCCGCTCCCTGGGCGTGCCGGCCGACCGGCTGGAGGGGTACCTCTTCCCGGAGACCTATCCGTTCTATCCGCTCCTCTCGCCCGAGGAGATCGCGCGCGTCATGGTGGACCGGGGGCTCCGCACGTTCGGCGAGGAGATGGCGAAGCCGGACGCCCGCCTTGGCCTCACGCTTCACCAGCTCGTGACGCTGGCGTCGATCGTGGAGGCGGAGGCGCAGATCCCCTCCGAGCGCCCGCGCATCGCCGCCGTGTTCTATAATCGGCTGCGCAAAGGCATGATGCTCCAGTCGGATCCGACCGTGGTCTACGCGCTCGGCGTCTGGCGAAATCGCGTTTACTACCGGGATCTGGACGTGAAATCTCCGTACAACACCTACCGGAACAAGGGGCTCCCGCCCGGACCGATCTGCAATCCAGGACGCGGCGCGTTCCACGCGGTGCTCTTCCCGAGTCCCGACACGACCGAGTTTTATTTCGTCGCGCGGGGCGACGGGACGCACATCTTCTCGAAGGCGTGGGAGGATCACCTGCGGGCCATCGCCTCGGTGCGCGCGCAGGCGCGGAGCGACTCCACGCTCCAGCCGATCGGGCCTGGCCTCGGGCCGACCGTGCCGACCCTGCAGGCGGCGAACGGCCGCAGGGACAGCCTCCGATGAGCGGCCGGGCCATCCACTTTTCTTCGGCCGGGTCGGAAAAGGCCCTGGCGGCGAAGCGAGCCGGCCTGGAGGCGATCTTGAGCGGCCTCGGGCGGACCCTGGTGGCCTACTCGGGAGGCGTCGACTCGGCCTACCTCCTGGCCGAGGCGCACCGCGTCCTGGGTGCCGGCGCGCTCGGGGTCATCGCCCAAAGCCCGTCGCTTCCCGCCGCCGAACTGGAGGGGGCGTTGGCGCTGGCGGCGGAGCACGGCATGCCGGTTCGCGTGGTCGAGACGAACGAGATGGAGCGCGAGGCCTATCGGCGGAACGCCCCCGATCGCTGTTATCACTGCAAGACGGAACTCTTCGAGCACCTCGTGACCCTGGCCGGCGCCGAGGGGTGGCGGGCCATCGCCTACGGGGCGGTCACCGACGATCTCGGCGACGACCGGCCGGGGATGGGAGCCGCCCGGGAACTGAAAATCAGCGCCCCGCTCGTGGAATCGGGGCTCTCGAAGATCGAGGTTCGGCTCCTTGCCCGCCAGGTGGGACTTCGCGTTTGGGACAAGCCCCAGTCGGCATGTCTCGCTTCCCGGATCCCCCACGGCACGGAGGTGACCGTCGAGAAATTGCGACAGGTGGAAGGTGCGGAGGCCTGGCTCCGAGACCGATTCGGGCTCCGGGTGGTGCGGGTCCGTCACTTTGGCCAGCGCGCGCGTGTGGAAACCGAGCAGGGGGAAATTTCTCGGCTGGTCGCGGCCCTCCCGGAATTGCGGAGCGGTTTGATGACATGGGGGTTCGAGAACGTGGAAATCGACCCGGGCGGATATTCCCGTCCGGACCCGTTACCAATTGTTAACATGGAGGTTATCTAAAATGTCCAGCGCGGCTGACGCTCGGCGGAGGGGGCGGCGTCCGACAGGTCCCAAGCCGTCGGCTCCTCCGGGGGCGGAACTCCCCTTCGGGCGGAAGAACTACATCCTCTTCGGGATCGCCGCGATTGTCATTTTGGCAGGTTACATGGCGCTGGCGCGCGGCTCGATCACGCTGGCTCCGATTCTGCTGCTATTGGGCTATCTTGTTGTCATTCCATGGGCTATCCTAGCCAAGTAGGGGGGGCGAATAGCTCAGTTGGTAGAGCACTTGCCTTACACGCAAGGGGTCACAGGTTCGAGCCCTGTTTCGCCCACCAATCCCCCTCCAACCGCTGCGCTAGCGCATTCTAGTGCTTGACTTTGCTAGGGGAGGGTGGTAGTATTTTTGGGTAGCGGAATGTATATCCGGTTTGCAGTCGTCCTTTCGGCGCGCAAATCGTTGTCAGATCGAGAACAATATTTTTTGAACCAGTAAAGATCGAATGAGTCGAAAGGGGGTGTTTCGAGCTCCTCGCCACATTGCCTACCACGAGAGACGTCGTACTCAATGCATCTGCATCCGTGTGGTTCGCGACGAAGTTAAGACCCTAGGAGGTGTGATGATGTTGAAAATGGCCAAGCTGGGCATTGCTTTCGCGGCAGTGTTGGCGTGGACCGTCCCGGCCGCCTACGCGGGCATCCCCGATGTGACGAACTCGTTCTTCGTTCCGGAGTCTGGAGTGGTGTCGCCGACGGCGACAGATGGGACGTTGGCGACTCGTTTCTTCCGGATGTGTCCGAACAACGACGGTGGTGCGAGCCTTCCTTTCAGCGCTCGTATCAAGGTCGTGATTCGCGACGTGAACAACAATCCGATTCCGAACATCGCGGCAGCGGACATTTGCGTTCTGTTCAACGGTGGGACGGTCGCGCAGGGCTTCAGCGGCACGGGCGCCGACTCGGTGATTTCGAACTCGACGTGGAATACGGCTCCGCTGTGCCCGGATCTTCGTTGCGTGGCCGCGGACGCGGCGACGGACGCTACCGGGACGACGTACATCACGTTCGGCGGTGCCGACGTGAATACGCCTGGCGTGTATCTGCGCAACGGCAACCGGAAGTGGGGTCATTACGACACGACGCTTCCGGTGTACGCGTTGGGTTTCCAGCTGAGCGGGCGGTTGACGAAGGTTTCGGCGAATGGGACCTACACGCTACGGATCAAGAGCTTTGACTGGACGGGTGGTCTGACGGCGGGGTTTAATGCCGGCGAATCGGTGACGTCCGTGGACTTCAACGGCGTCGCGAACGGCATCGGCGTGAACAACGCGATCAGCTACTGGCGCGATTTCGACTATAGCGGCTCCGTGACGGCGACCGATTTCAATACGATCAACGCTCACGTCGGCCACGACTGCGATTCGCCCAACAACCCGTAGGATATCGAAACTGTCCGACCGGACGGCGCGCGGGAAATCAGCCCGGGCGTCGTTCGGGAGGGCGCTAGCCGGTACGGCACAGGAGGGAACCCCTAATGAAGCATTCGCTACTGCTCGTCGCGGTTATGGCTCTCGTCGCGTTCGCGGCGCCGGCGCACAGCCAGTACATGTTCCTCGACACGAACCTCGACGGTGTCTGCGACACCAACGACGTCCTCGGACCGGCCTCGACGTCGGTCGATGTGTGGCTCGATACCGACAGCAACCAGGACACCACGCCTGCCGATCCGACGAACTGTGGCGGCGGCGCGTTCACCATCAACTCGTACGAAGTGATTCTTCGCGCGACCGGCACGCTTACCTACGGCGCCTGGACGGACAACATGGCATTCGCGACGGTTCTGGGCAATGCCCAGGCCGGTAACGATTTCTATGCCGGCCGTGGGTCAGGCACCATTCTTACCCCGGGCACCTACAAGCTCGGTTCGGTTGCGATCTCGGGTGTCGTGTCCGGCGCGACGCTGTCGATCGTGAGCAGCACGTCCGCCTCTGGGACGGCCTTCACGTCGTTCGGCAGCCTCTGTGTGGGTCTCGACGCCGACAACACGCTGAAGCTCCCTACGGACTGGAGCAACGTGTGCGGCACGGCTTCGCCGACGCCGATCACGCCGACGACCTGGGGCCAGATCAAGAACATCTATCGGTAGGTTGGGCCCGCCCTCCCCGTGGGGGCGGCTGAAAAACTAAATCAGGGGCGCACGCAGGATAGGTGCGCCCCTGATTGTTTATCGGAATAGCCGGACCTTCGATCGCGGCGGGAGGGATTGGCCGCGACCTCGATCGCGGCAAGCGGCACGGGCACGATACGGCGGCCCGCGCGTCACGCGCGGGAGCCTGTCGCCCGAATCTTCCGGCGGAATCGCCGGGCGATCCGGGCGGCATGACGCTCGGGAGGCGTCTACGCCCGCTTCGGGGGCAACACGGGCCCTCGGTTGAGTGCTGGAGGCACCGGTCCGGGATACGGTGTTTCACTACCGGCCGGTGGAACAGGCTCGCGGCTTCGCCGATGCCTCGGGACAAGGCGCGGCGGAACGCAGGGCAGACCACGACCGAGGGCAGAGCCCTCTGGTTCAGGGAGGATGCAGCATGCGTAGTCGTTGGAAAGCCGTGCTTCTAGCGGGG
>JANOOP010000038.1:0-1608 GCA_031421415.1 Candidatus Eiseniibacteriota bacterium | reverse complement strand
CAGGTCGGCCCCCGTGTGAAAGCGCGGCGTCGCATCGGGGTAGGTTCCCTGGGGACTCGCTGCCACGGCACCCCGAGTGATCGCCTTGATGTGGACCGGGGCGTTCGACATCTGCTCACGTGTCGGAATCGAGAGGGCGGCCGTCGGAAACAAGAGGAGGAGGAGCGGGAAGACGGATCGGCAAACAAGGCGGGTGCAAGACACGGCGGACGCCTCCTGACTATCGTCGAGTGCATCCCCCTATTTGCGATGACTACGGATGAATTTTACACCTCCGCCCCGGCCCGGCGAAGGTAGACGACGGTAGCATAGAAAGAGCCCCCGCCCGCCTGGCCGATGAGTCGGAGCGGACGGGGAGCGGCGTGGTCGCCGCCGTCGCTCCCCCTCGTCGTCGCTACTTCGCGCGGCGGCCCCGCCCTTCGCTCTCCTCGCGCTTCTCGCCAGGCTCGCTCTTCGAGCGCCGGTCGCGCTCCTTCGTGATGCGCCGCTCGCGCTCTTCCACCGCCCGCCGCTCCCGCGCCTCCACCTCGCGCTGGGCCCTGAGTTCAGCCTCCTGCTGCTTGCGGAGTTCCTGCGCCGAGACGCCGGTGCGCCGCTCCGCTGTTTCCCGCTCGTGCTCCTTGATCAACTTCTCCCGCTGGCTCTTCGCCTGCTCGTCGAACTGGGTCCGTTCCCGCTCCAGCCGTTCGATCGCCTTGGGGCGAGGAGCCGGACGGTCGGCGGGCGGGACGTCTTTCACGCGCTCGCGAACGACTTCGGTGATGCCCGCCCTCGGCCGGAAGACATCCACCGAGCCGTCGCGCACCGCCTTGCCCGGATCGCGCAGCGGCTTCTCCGAATCGGTCACGCGATACCGCTCGACCTTCCGGTTCGACTCCTTCTCGATCCACTCCGGCCGAAGCCCGCGCTCCACGGGGCGCGAGTCCACGATCCCGTACTTGGTGACGTCCTTCGTGATGCGAAGGAGCGTCACGTTCTTCCCCGAAGGCTCCACGCGCACGCGAACCCGCGTTGTCCCGAAGTCGCGCGCCTTGGAGAAGCACCAGTGGTGCCGATGAATGTGGCGGTCGAGATCGAACGCGGAGTAGACCAGGCCGACCTGGACCCGCCAGTGGACGTCGGGCGGGAGCGGCGCCCATCCAACCCAGCCTGGTCCGTATCGCCAGGCCACCCAGGCCGGCGCCCATACATCGCCCGGCACCCAGACCCAGCCATAGTCGGGATCGAACGCCCAGCGGCCGTAATGGTAGTGGGTGTCGCCCCACGGATCCTCCGAGATCCACGTCCAGCCGTCACCCGTATAGATCCACATGCCGATCGTGTAGGGGCGCCAGCTCGTGGAAACGTCGAGCGGGCACCAGACCCAGCCGTAGGGATCGAGGTCGAGCCACGTGCCGTAGGGCGCCAGGTTGTCGTAATAGGCGCCGACGCTCACGGAAAGCTGCGTGTGGCTTCGGTGGCTTCGGGGGCCGTCCCAGGTCGTGGCGCATCCGCCGCCGGTGACGGCCAGGGCGGCGAGGAGAATGAGGGCGATCGATCGAGATCTCATCATGGGCTCCTTATCCAAGGAGGGTCCCCGTTTCGATGGGTCTTCGGGCGGCTTTCGAG
>JANOOP010000037.1:0-1573 GCA_031421415.1 Candidatus Eiseniibacteriota bacterium | reverse complement strand
TGGTGACGACGATCGACCTCGACGCCCAGTCGATCGCGATCATGAAGCTTCGCGAGGCCGTGGCGAGGACGGGGTCGAAGAGCGGCACGGCGGTCTTCGTCGATCCGAAGACGGGCGACATCCTCGCCATGGCCACCGTGGACGGGCCGGGCGCCGCCGGCGCGCCGCACCGAAATCGCGTTGTCGCCGATCAGTACGAGCCGGGATCGACGTTCAAGATCCTGGCCGGCTGCGCCGCCATCGAGGAAAACCTATTCTCCGACCAGGAATCGATCTGGGTCTACCAGGGGAAGATCGACTTCGGCGGTTTCTCCATCCACGACTCCCATCCGGAGACGGGGTGGTACACGCTCCGGCGCGCCACGTCGCATTCCAGCAACGTCGTCTACTCCCTGGTCGGTACGCGCGTCGGTCCGGAGCGGCTCTATCGCTACGCGCGGCTCTTCGGCTTCGGGCAGCCGACGCGCGTCCAGCTGCCGGGCGAGGCGCCCGGCGTGGTGCGGGAGCCGTCGCGCTGGTCGAAGCGCTCGCTCGCCACGATCTCGATCGGCCACGAAGTTCTGGTGACGCCGCTCCAGGTCGTGATGGCGTACGCCGCGGTGGCGAACGGGGGGATGCTGCTTCGCCCTCGCATCGCCAGCGCGATCGTGGACGAGGATGGCGAGCCGATCCGCGAGATCCCGGTGGAGCCGGTGCGCCGCGTGATTTCAGAGCAGACGGCGCGGAAGTTCCGTTCCTTCCTGCGCGAGGCGGTCAGCGACGGCACCGCCGCCGAGGCGGCGCTGCCGTGGTGCGAGGTCGGGGGGAAGACCGGAACGGCGCAGAAGACGGTGGAGGGGACCAAGGGATACGGCGCGGGACGCTACATGGCTTCCTTCGTCGGCATGGTTCCCGCCGACGATCCGAAGGTGGTCGGTCTGATCGTGCTGGACGAGCCGCGCGGCGCCTACTACGGCGGCGAGATCGCGGCGCCGGTCTTCCGCGAGATCGTGGCCGCCTGGGCGGCGCAGGGCCGCGGGCCGCTGACGATGCCGACTTCGGAGCTGGTGCGCGGGGAGGATCCGCCCGCGTCCGCCGCGGGGCGCGTCCCCGACGTGCGCCTGCTGGCGCCCGGCCGCGCGCGCGAGCTGCTGGGTCGTGAAGGATTCGATGTCCGCGTGACCGGCGACGGCGCGCGCGTCCTGGCGCAGGATCCGGCGCCGGGCGAAGCCGCGCGGCGGGGGGCGACGGTGTCGCTCACGCTCGCCTCGGCGACGGAGACGGGTGAGGTCGTGATGCCCGACCTCCGCGGGCTCTCGGTGCGGGAGGCCATCACGCGGTTGCGCGCGCTGGCCATTCCCGTCGGGCGCGTGCGGGGATCGTCGGGACGGGTGGTGGACCAGTCTCCCGAGCCGGGGCGGGTCGTGCGTCGCGAGACGCGAGCCGTCTTGACGCTCGAGTCGCGGGGCGCGTGATCGGCGCGATCGCTCGAGAAGCGGCCGCCGTGCCGCGGATTCTGAACGCGCTCGAGACGCGCGGAGCCGCCGCGGGAACGTGGGGCCGCGTGCAGTACGACTCCCGCGCGGTGGGCACG
>JANOOP010000036.1:0-5675 GCA_031421415.1 Candidatus Eiseniibacteriota bacterium | reverse complement strand
TCAGGAACGGACGAAAAAGGTACGACGAGCCGTGTCATTCCGTCAACCGCCAAGCGGCTTCCCCAACCGAC
Organism: Candidatus Eiseniibacteriota bacterium; assembly: GCA_031421415.1. Lineage (GTDB taxonomy): Bacteria > Eisenbacteria > RBG-16-71-46 > SZUA-252 > SZUA-252 > SZUA-252. The sequence goes on along the minus strand of JANOOP010000036.1, from coordinate 5,604 downwards.
CGACCCACCGACCGACCCACGACTTGACCCGCCGCGCCGCCGCGGCGAGACTCCGCCCCACGCACCATCGTCGCAGCCGCGAGCCGTGGCTGCCGGACATCCATTCGGGAGCCTCCACGTGACCACGTCCGATCTTCCATTCTCGATTCGCCGATACCACTTCAGCGGCGTCGGCGGGAGCGGCATGTCGCCCCTCGCGCTCCTGGCCGCCTCGCTCGGCGCCGACGTGACGGGATCGGACCGGAATCGCGATCGCGGCATCGCGCTCCCGATCTTCGAGCATCTAGCGCGCGGCGGTGTACGCCTCGTGCCGCAGGACGGCTCGGCCGTTCACACCGGACTCGATGCGGTCGTCTACTCGACCGCGGTGGAGCGTTCGAACCCCGACTTCCGCGCGGCCGAGGACCTCGGCGTCACGCTCGTGAGGCGCGGCTCGTTCCTCGCGTCGATCGCGGCGGCGCACCGGGCGGTCGCCGTTGCCGGGACGTGCGGATAGTCGACCGTCGCCGCCATGATTGCCCACCTCTTCGTCCGCGCCGGCCTCGATCCCTCCTTCCTGGGAGGAGGCGCCGCGGTCGATCTGCCGGGCGCCATTCCGCCAGGGAGCCTTCGTCTCGGCGCGACCGAGTGGTTCGTCGTCGAAACGGACGAGAGCGATGGGAGCGTCGCGGAGTTCGCCCCGTCCATTTCGGTGCTGACGAACCTGAGCCGCGACCACAAGGAGGTCGAGGAGACGGCCACGAACTTCGGCCGCCTCCTCGCCCAAACTCGCGACGCGGTGGTCATCCATGTCGGCGATCCACCGCTTCAGACGGTCGCCGTCCCCCCGGGGCTTCGCGTGATTCGTGTCGCCGTGGAGGGCCACTCCACCTGGGCCGCGCCCGATCTGGTGGCGCGCCGCGTCGCGCTCACGGCCACCGGCGTCTCCTTCGACGTCGAGGGGGTCCGCGTGACCGTCCCCTTCCCGGGCCGCCTCACCGTGGAGAACGCGCTCCACGCCATCGCCGCCGGAGTGGCCGCGGGCATTCCGCTCGAAGGCGCGGCCGCCACCCTCGCCGATTTTGCCGGCGTGCGCCGCCGCCTGGAGCGGGTCGGCGAAACGGGCGGCACCGACGTCTTCGACGACTTCGCCCACAACCCGGTCAAGATTGCCGCGGCGCTCGAAGCGCTCCGTCCCTCGGGCGCGCTCTGGGTCTACTACCAGCCGCACGGCTACGGACCGACCCGCTTCTTCGCCGACGCGCTGGTCGAGACGTTCCGGCAGGGACTCCGCCCCGGAGACCACCTCCTCCTGGCGCCCATCTACGACGCGGGCGGCACCGCCGATCGCTCCATTCGCTCGGAAGACCTGGTCGCGCGGCGCGTCGCGCACGGCGTTCGCGCTGCCGTGCCACCGACCCGCGACGAGGCTTCGCGCTGGATCGCCGAGGCGCGTCCCGGCGATCGTGTCGTCGTGATGGGCGCGCGCGACGACACCCTCCCCCTCTTTGCGCGGCGCTTGGTGGAGGTCCTAGAGGCGAGGACGGCGACCGAGGGCTCCCAGCCCAAGTCCCGCTAACGCGCCGATCCAGCCGAACGCCGCCCGCGGTTCCGGCACGGTGGAGGAGATAGGTCCGGGCCCGTCGTCGGCGCCCGGCCCGAGAAACGAACCGGTCCACGCGCCGGACGTCACCGAGACTCCCCCGCTCGAGAAGGTCGGCAGATCGAAGCCGAACGCGATGCGCGCTCCCTCCACCCCGCGTCCGAAGGCGGCAATCCGGATGAAGTCGGGAATCTCCACCGATTCCCCCGGCGCCAGTCGGAGCCCCGCGAGCAGCGCGGCCAACTCGGCGCCCGATGCTCCGGTGACGGCGATCCAGCAGTCGGCGACTCCTGTCGCCGCGCCGCCGCCGCCGCCGTGCGAACCGACGACCGCGCTCCCGATCGCCTCGAGCGGCACGGTGAGATCGAGCACGCTCCGGCTCACGGCGCCCTCCGTCCCGGTCCCTCCGGGCCTGGCCGCGCCTCCGGCGGCGACGTTCGTCTTCGTCGCGTAACCCGCGATTCCCGCGACCGAGGTCAGCACCGAGACCCCGGGTAGGAATTCCGGAAACGCGATCTGGCGATCGGACGTGTTCGTGATCCGAACCGTGAGTCCCAGGAGCGCGCCGCTTCGTGGATCGACGAGGCCCGGCGATCCGAGCTGCGTCAGGGTCGACCCCGAGAGCGATTCCTGCGCGAGCAGATCGCCGACCAGCGTCGCGCCGTCCCGGGTGGCGACACCCGAGACGACGGTGAACGTGAGGAGCCCCGCGGTCGCCGGTCCGGCGGCCGCTAGCAAGGCGATGACAAGCAACGACTGGCGAATGATGCGCGGCACGACTTCCTCCCTTCCCTTGGGAACATGGAGGCGTGGGGGAAAATGAAGGTAGAGCGAAAGGCGTGCCACGAGGCGCCCCGCTCCCGCCGCCGGAAATTGCCGATGCGGGCGCACCGGAGCGAGCGGCTGGGCCTGGCGCGAGCTCGCTGGAGGATCGAAAAAGGAAACCGGCGTCGACACCAGGTCGACGCCGGTTGACGCTCCCGCGGGACGAACGATCGGCCCTAGCCGACGTACTCCGCGATCGTCTTCCCCTGCAGGAAGAGCCCGAGGTAGTCGCGCCCTCCCGCCTTCGAATCGGTGCCGCTCATGTTGAAGCCGCCGAAGGGGTGGATCCCGACGAGCGCGCCGGTGCATTTCCGGTTCAGGTAGAGGTTCCCGACGTGGAGGCGGCGCTTCGCCTCGGCGACCTTGGCCCGGTCGCGCGAGTAGTAGGCGCCCGTCAATCCGAAGATCGTGCCGTTCGCGATCCCGATCGATTCCTCGAACGAAGACGTCTTCAGCACGGCCAGCACGGGGCCGAAAATCTCCTCCTGGCTGATGCGCGCGGGGGGCGCGATGTCGGCGATCACGGTCGGCTGAAGGAAGTAGCCGGGACCGCTGTGCTTGCCACCGCCGGTCAGGAGCCGCCCCTCCTTCTTGCCGATCTCCATGTACTCGAGAATCGTTTTCTCCGCCCCCGCATTCACGACCGGTCCGAGGAAGTTCTCCTTCTTCTCGGTCGGGCCGATGGTCATCGTCCCGACCTTCGCCACGAGGCGGCTCAGGAAGTCGTCGTAGAGTTTCGCGTGGACGATGGCGCGCGAGCAGGCGGAGCACTTCTGCCCCTGGAATCCGAACGCGGCCGCGTAGACACCGGCGACCGCCGCGTCGAGGTCGGCATCCTCGTCGACGATCGTGAAGTCCTTGCCGCCCATTTCGAGGATGGCGCGCTTCAGCCAGATCTGCCCCTTCTGCACCTTCGCCGCGCGCTCGTTGATGCCGATGCCGACCGGCATCGAACCGGTGAAGGCGATGAACCGGACGCCGGGATGCTCGACCAGCGCGTCACCGACCGTTCCGCCCGGACCGGGAAGGAAGTTCACGACGCCCGGCGGGACGCCTGCCTCTTCCAGAATCTCGAAGAGCTTCCAGGCGATGAGCGGAGCGTCGCTGGAGGGCTTCAGGATGCAGGTGTTGCCGGTGACGATCGTCGCCACCGTCATCCCGAGCATGATGGCGCAGGGGAAATTCCAGGGCGGGATGACCACGCCGACGCCGAGCGGGATGTAGACGAGGGAGTTGTTCTCCCCGGGATAGGGCGTGATCGGCTGGCGTTCGGCGTAGCGGATCATCTCCCGCGCGTAGAAATCGCAGAAGTCGATCGCCTCGGCCGTGTCGCCGTCGGCCTCGCCCCAGCTCTTCCCCACCTCGAGCACCATCGTGGCGCTCATCTCGTGGCGTCGCAGACGAAGGATTCCGGCGACGCGGAGCAGCACGTTCGCGCGCTCCTCCGGCGGGATGGCCGCCCACGCCGGGAACGCCTTCGTGGCGGCCTCGACCGCCATCGGAACGTGCTCGGCGCCCGCCTTCGCGAAGGTGCCGAGGCTCTCCGAGGGATTGGCGGGGTTGAAGCTCTGGAACGTCGCGGAGGTCTGGATGCGCTTCCCGCCGATGACGAGCGGGTGCGACGCGGCGGTTTGCGATCGAACGAGCGCGAGCGCCTCTCGCATCCCGGCGTCGTGCTCGGGGCGCGAGTAATCGAGATAGGTGGTGCTCCGATACTCCGGAAGCATGGACTTCTCCTTTGGGTTCAGGGCCGAGCGCGGTACGATTGCGAGCGAACATGATATCCGCTCTCCTGACCGCTGTCATCCCGGCCCTCGTCCTCCCCTGGGCGCTCCTTCCCCTTCGGTGGCCACCCCTCTTCGCCCTCCTGCCGATGGCGCCGCTCGCGTGGGTCTATGTCCGGGCGGTGCGGGAGGGCCGCGCGCGCGACGCGGCGCTCCTGGCCATGGCGTGGGCCGCCGCGCTCACCGTCTCGACGATCGCCGTCACCGCGCGCAGCCCGCAGGCGGCGCTCCAGACGATCTGGCACGCCGGAGCGTTCCGGGACGAGATGGTCGGATGGATCGCCACGGGCCGCGGCCCCGAGGGCGCGATCGCGCTCTTCCTCCCCCGCCTGCTTCTGGAGTACGCCCTGGTCTGGATTCTCTCCGCGGCAAGCCTCGGCGTGGCGGCGCTGGTGCTCGGCTCCCTACTCCTCGGCTATATGAATGGCTACGTCGGGTGGGTCGTGGCGAACGCCGATCCGGCCGTCCCCGCCATGACCACCGCGCTCGTGGCGTGGCCCCCCTGGTCGGTGGCGCGCGTCCTTTCGTTCATCCTGGCGGGAACGGCGGGAGCGCTCTGGGGAGCGCGGCGTTTTTACGGGCGAGGCGTGGAAGGCGGGGGAAGCGTGATCGTTCGCCTGGCGCTCTTCTCGGCGCTTCTGCTCGTGCTCGACATCGGTCTCAAGTGGTGGCTGGCGCCGATCTGGAGGGAGTGGCTCCACGCGCTCCTCGGGGCGAGCGCGGGGCTCGAGGCGGGCGGCAGCGTCTAGCGCCGCCCGCCTCGCGCGGCGTTATTACGGTAGGATCGTGAGCGCCGTCGCATCGGGGCCCATCGTCGACTCCACGCGAATGTAGTAGCGCCCGGCCCGGAGCGTGCGGCCCCGGTCGTCCTTCCCGTTGAAGCGGAATTCACGGAGCCCGGCCGGCGCGTTCGCCTCGTTCGCGAGGAGACGAACCATGCGGCCGTGCACGTCGAAGACCAGGACGCGCAGACGGCCGTCCCGCTCGGTCTCCACCGCCACCACCGCCTCCGGATTCAACGGATTCGGTCCGCAGCGCTTGATGGCCCGCTTCTGCTCGGGCACCACTCGCGCCATGAAGGTCGCGCGAACCGGACCGCCGTCCTGGAGCCGGAACGATATCTTGAGTACGCCGTCCACCGGCTCGGTGAGCCGCTCGAAGAGCCCCTGCAGATCTCGCTTCATGAACGTGAGGCGAAATTCGAGAGCGCCGTTCTCGTTCGCGTCGGTTCCCTTCAGCACGCCCTCCACGCTCGGAGCCAGCTCGGCGCCATTCCCGGCGCCCACACCCGCGGGAAGCCGGAAGGACGCGGGCTCGCCTTCCTCGAGTGACACCGTACCGCCTATCGGCTCCACGTAGACCCGTACCCCATCCCATCCGGGCTGGAGCCGGATCTGACGCGGCTGGCACCAC
>JANOOP010000035.1:0-4430 GCA_031421415.1 Candidatus Eiseniibacteriota bacterium | reverse complement strand
GAACTCCACCGGCCCCTCCACCTCCAGGCCGTGCGCCTCCAGCCGCGACTTCAGCTCGGGGATCCGAGCCCGTTCCACGCCGAACGCGAAGTGCTGCGGTCCGCCGCAGTGGGCCGCGCCGAACGAGAGCGGGCCCGCGGTGATTCCGATTCGCTGCGCGTGTCCGGGAGTCCCCGCCCAGAGCCACTTAAACGTGGCGCTCGAATCGTCGTCCACCGAAAGCCCGACAATGTCCCGATAGAAGGCGAAGACCGCCTCCACGTCCTTCACCACGAGAATGATCTCGCAGATGCCGAGCGCGGGCCGGCCGTCCAGGGCGCCGCCTCCGCCTCCGGCCGTGCCGGCAGCGCCCGAAGCTCCCCCGTCGCCACTCACAGCCCGTACTCCTTCAGCTTCCGGTAGAGCGTCCTCAGCCCGATCCCCAGCATCTTCGCCGCCTTCTGCTTGTCGTAGGCGACCGTGCGCATCGTCGCCTCGATGGCGGCGCGCTCGATCTCCTGCATCGACATCCCCACGTGGAGGTGGAGATCGGGGGCGGTGGCGCCGCGCTGCTGGCGGAGGGCGAGCGGCAGGTCGGAGACGTCGAGCACCCGCTTCCCCTCCGTGAAGATCACCAGTTCCTCGATCGTGTTCTTCAGTTCCCGCACGTTCCCCGGCCACTCGTAGTGGATCAGCCGGTCCATCGCGCCGCGCGTGATCCCCGAGACCTTCCTCCCGTGCTCGCGGTTGAATTCCTTGATGAAGGCCTCCACCAAGAGCGGGATATCCTCGCTCCGTTCGCGAAGCGCCGGCACCTCCAGGAGCACGACGCGAAGGCGGTAATAGAGATCCTCGCGGAACTCCCCGCGCGACACGAGCACGTCGAGCGGCTTGTTCGTCGCCGCGATCACGCGGACGTCCACGTTCACCGTCTCGCTCCCGCCGACGCGCTCGAACTGGCGATCTTGAAGGATGCGAAGGAGCTTCGTCTGCACGTTGAGCGGCACGTCGGAGATCTCGTCGATGAAGAGCGTGCCGCCGTCGGCCAGCTCGAAGCGGCCCTTCCGCTGCCGCTCGGCGCCAGTGAAGGAGCCGCGCTCGTGCCCGAAGAGCTCGCTCTCGATCAGGTTCTCCGAGAGTTCCGCGCAGTGGAGCTTCACGAAGCGTTCGTCCTTTCGCGGCGAGAGCTGATGAACCGCCTGCGCGATCAGCTCCTTCCCGGTCCCCGTCTCTCCCTGAATCAGCGTCGTGGCGCGCGTCGGCGCGATCTGCGCGATCCGCTCGGTGAGCGTCTGCATGGCGCGCGAGTTGCCGGTGAGCGTGGGGATGCGAAGTCGCTCGTCCAGCCGCTCGGCCAATACCGAGACGCGCGTCACGAGCTGCTGGTGGGAGAGCGCACGCCGGATGACGGCGAGCATCTTCGACAGATTGATCGGGCGGAGCTGGAAGTCGTACGCCCCTTCGCGCATGGCGTCGGTGGCCAGGTCGATGCCTCCGGCGTCGGCGATCAGGATGACGCAAACCTCGGGATTCCGGCGGCGCGCTATTTCCAGTAATCGGAGTCCGTCGATTCGCTGGGCGCGAAGCTCGGTGATGAGCACCTCGTGCCCCAGCAGCACCGCGCCAGCCTTGTCGGGCGGCGGGGCGTCGAGCACGTTGAAGGCCTGCTCCCCATCCTTGGCCCACTGCACGTCGAAGCCGTTCGCCTCCAGAACCCCCAGCAGGGCTTGGGTTTCGGCGGTGTCCTTGTCGACCACCAAAGCGCGGGGACGCTGCAGCGACAACGGAGGGCCTCACATCGGGGGGAAAGTGCCGTAACGCTAGGAGGGTACGGGGGAGGGAGGGCGCCGTCAAGGCGCGGCCGGCGGGGATGTTGGGAAAGCGCGGATGCGGCGGAAGCGGAGTGCGGCGTCGTCAGGCGAGCGCGTCGGCCACGTTGATGTCGTATTCTTCGGGATCGAGCGCCGAGACGATGCTCGCCACGTAGGCGCCGGACTCCTGGTCGCGGGTATTCAGGTCGAGGACGGCGCCATGCACGGGCTTTCGGTCTCGGTCGCGCACGTTCTTCACCTTCGGCCGGAAGATGTCGTGCGGGCTCGGCTCCACCACCACCGCGATCTCGTTCGTGTCGAGGAGGACGACGGTCCCCGCGGGGTACATGCCGACCGTGTTGATGAAGGCCTTCAGGATGAGCGGGTCGAACTTGTCCACGTTCTCCGTGATCATCATGTGGAGCGCCTCGTACGGCGTGAAGGCGTTCCGCCGGTAGGCCCTGTGCGCCGTCATGGCGTCGAAGCAGTCCACCGTGGCGACGATGCGGCTGAAGAGGCACTGCTCCTCGCAGCCCTCTATGTGCGGGTAGCCGCTCTTGTCCACGTTCATGTGGTGCTGGAACGACACGATCATGGCGCGGAGCGCCAGCTCGTTCAGGCCGCGCATCCTCGCGATCATCTTCACGCCCTGGATCGGATGATCGTTCAGGATTTTCCATTCGTCGGCCGTGAGACGGCCCGCCTTGTTGAGCACCCACGACGGAACCGCCGCCTTGCCGAGGTCGTGGAGGATGGCGGCGACGCCGAGGTCGCCGAGGAGCTTCTTCGAGAGCCCCAGCCGCTGCCCCAGGGCGATCGCCAGGATTGAGACGTTCACGCAGTGCTGGAAGGTGTACTCGTCGTGGTTCTTGAGCGCCGTGAGGCCGATGACCGAGTACTCCTCCTCGAGGATCAGATCGACGATCCCCTGGACGGCGCGCTTCGCCTTCCGGATGTCGATCGGCCGGCGGTCCCGGGCGCTCAGCATCACGGTGCGCGCCGACTCGATGGCGCGATAGAAAGTCCGCTTGGCCGCCTTCCGGCTGTCGCGCACTTCCTCGCTCCCCACGTGACCGGTCATCGGCACCACGGCGCGGAGCGGCACGATGTTCTCCACCGAGAGCTTCGTCAACGCCGCGGCGAACTCCTCGAACGGCTCCGCCGCCTTCATGTCCACGTCGAGGAAGAGCCGGACGAATTTCTTCACCTCCGGCGGGGTCAGCTTCCCTTCGAAGGCGAATCCGCCGAGCCCGCGGGCGCGGAACTCGTCGTTCAGGTACTGATAGCTGGGGTACGACGACGCGTCCACGCGCAGGCGGTGATGGTTCACGTAGAGAAAGTCGCCGACCGAGAGAACCTTGAAATCGTCTTCGGCGGTCCACATCTGCGCCACGGTCTCGATGAAGTTGGTGAGCGGTCCCTGGAACGCGATGTTTCCGACGTCGTGGACGCGGGCCGTCTTGAGGAGCACGCAGAGCTGGATGGCGAGATTCCGCCCTTGATGCAGGAGTCGCGCCGAGGGGTCGTCGTTGGTGTTGACCGGGGCGGCCGCGCCGGCGCGGGTCGTATCGCTCATGACGCGTCCTCCTCCACCGGCGAGGAAGAGGCCTCGCTCTCCGCGCCCTCCGCCTCGCTCTCCGTGTCTTTCGCCTCGCCGCCGGGATCCTTCGCCGACGCCGTGGCCGCCGCGTGGCGCACCATGGCCAGCGCCCTTTCCACCGCCTGCCGGACCGGCTCGCGCTTGCTCTTCAGCTCGCGATCGAGCACGGCGAGCGCCGTCGGCGTGCCGAGCCACGCGAGCGCCAGCGCCGCGTGGTAGCGCTCGTCGTCGTCGCCGCCGCCGAACATCCCGCCCTTCGTAAGGAGCGGCTCCAGCTTCGGCGCCAACGCGTCGGAACCGGCACGGCCGAGCGCCTCGTAGAAGGCCTGCCGCTCGCGGAGGTCGCGCCGCTGGAACTCCGGCGCCTGGATGGCGCCGAGGAGGCTCTGCGCCGCGCGCTCCTCCCGTTTCTCGGCCAGCGTCATGGCGGCCTGGATGCGAACGCCCGAGTCCGAATCCTTGAAGGCCGAAACAAGATAAGCGCGCGCCGTCGGGCTCTCGATGTTCCCTAGCGCCCGGACCGCTTCCTTGCGGACCCGCACGTCTTCATGGTGCAGTGCCCGATCGAGCGCGCGCTCCACTCCGTGGTGCGCGATCCGGCCCAGGACGTAGACGACGTTCCGGATCACGTACCACCGGGAATCGCCGAGACGCTGCAGCAGCGGCTCGACGTCGTTCCGACAGGAGGCGATGAGCCCTTCGCAGAGGGCGCGACGGTGCCGAACGTGATTCACCTGCCCCAGCAAGTCGCAAATGGCGGGGGTGGCGCCGGAGCCGAGCTGGACCAGGAAGTCGGTCAGCGCCTCGGGGTCGAGTTCGGGGTGCGCGTTCAGCGTGGGCCCGAGTTGCCCCAGGAACGACGGCCGGCCGATCTCGCGGATCACCTGCTCGGCGATTCCTTCGAATTCAGGACCCTCCGCCGACTTCGCCGCGGCGATCTGCTTCAGCAGGCCCACGAGTTCCCGTGCGCGGCGCACGTCGCCCTCCTCGATCGCGAACTCGATGAATCGCTGAAACGCCACCGCGGAGTCCTTGAAGCC
>JANOOP010000034.1:0-3236 GCA_031421415.1 Candidatus Eiseniibacteriota bacterium | reverse complement strand
GAGCAGCGGCGAAGCAACGTCTCGCTTCAGACCCAGTATCACGCGCCGCTCTTCTCCAAGGCGACATTCACGGTCCTCGGGTCGAGCGAGCTGCAGCGCAACTACGATCTCAGGACCAGCGAGCGGACGATCGCGGCGCCGGTCGGAGCGCCCGATTCCCTCAACCTCCAGAGCGACTCCTCCCACGTGTCCGGCCGGCTCGACGCGGTCCGCGGCCAATTTCGCTGGCCGGTCGTGCGCGGAATCGAATTCGAAGGCAAGGTCTATGGGAGCCGCAGTCGGCCGATCACGACGGTCCGGACGTTTCGATCCACGCAGCCGTTCGACGGCAGCGCCGGGTTCGACTCCATCGACGTTCGCCGCATCCAGCTTCCGGCCGACAACGCGCTCCTGGACGGGACACTCACGATCGACCCGTTCCGCGCGACGAAGCTGATATTCAAGTCGAAGCGAAGCGGCATCGACCAGGTCTACTTCGATCTGGCGCAACTTCAGGTGGAGCAATACTCGAACGACGGCCGATTCTACAGTCTTCAGGCGCAGAGCGTTCCATTCCCCGGCCTGGCGATCACGTCGAATGCCACGATGAATCGAACGCTTCGCGAGTACGTCGCGCGCCCGAACCTGAACGCGCTCGTCATCTCTCGGGAAGCCTCGACCGGTGTCGCCTATTCGTCGCCGGCCACGGAAGTCTTCGTGAACATGATCGTGAACCGCACTCGCGCGGAACGGCAGGCGACGGGCAACGGCGTCACGATCAGCCGCGTCCTGACGACAAGCTTCCGGCAGCGGGTCCTCGGCAGACTCTGGCTGACCGGGGTCGGCTCGGCGACGCTCTATTCCTATCGTTATATCTTCGCGCCCGACCCGCTCAATCCGGCGCGAATCTACTCCGTGGACGATCGCGACGTGGCCGGCGCGTTTGGGAGCGTCGGCGCGCGCTTCGCGTTCACGCCGCGATGCAGCACGGCGTTCAACTTTTCGGTGAGCCGGACTCGAAACGTATCGATCGACAGCCTTCGATCGGGGGGAAACATCGCCAACACTATCTATCAGCTTAACGGGGCCCTGCGTCTACCGCTCCATCGCAATCTCTCGATCGGCCAGGATTACGTCATCACCGCGACCTATCGGGCGTTCGAATTCGACGAGGAGCGGGACGACCTCTCCCGCAACTTCCGGATCGATACGACGGTGGCCGACACCCTCTGCCCGTTCGTCTACCTGCGCATGGACCACCGCTACTTCTTCTTCGATCAAGGCGACTTCTCGCCGATCGACGCGGGCGGTCCCGATCTGTACGGAGTCGCGCAGGAGCAGGTCCAGCAGATTCTCGAGGGAACCATTGGCATACGACCGGTCCGCGGCGTTACGCTCATCGTGAAGCAGAGTCTGGCCGACACGGAGAACCGAGCCCTGGTCGCGAAGACGCGACAGGGAACGGACCAATGGAATCTGAGCCTGGGTCTCGAAGTAAATCGCTCGTTTCGAAACGGCGCTGGAATCACGGGATCGGTCCGGCGCGAGAGCAAGTACCAGAACCGATCGAACGCCGTCCGGTCGCTCAACCAGGAGAGCTATTGGCTCGCGGGCATCACGTTCCAGAAAGATTTCTGAGCCGGGCCGCTGCGGCGGCGCTCCTTGCCTTTCTCATGGCCGGTGGCGTCTCCTGCGATCTCTTCGAAACGAGAACTCCCGCCGATCCAGGCCGGAATAACTTTCCCTGTCTCTCGCTCGACACCCCGGACAACGTCTTCGCCAACATCGCCAGGGCGTACGGGCGCGGAGATGGGCTCGGTTGTTACCTCTCGACACTCGATGCCGTCGCGTTCGCCTTCCACGCCGACCCCACCGATTCGGCTGCCTCTCCGGTGCAGTTCACGGGGTGGACGATTCTCGTGGAAGAGCGGGTCGCCCGGAACATCGAGAGCGACAGCGACCCCAACTCATTCCTCCTTCGCCTGATATCGCCGTTCGTCCTCGTGGCGCAGGCGCCCGATGTGGAAACGCGCCGCTACCCCTACGAAATCAAGTTCAGGGGCACGGCCATCGCCGATACGCTCTTCCAAGGACTGGCCGAGATCACGGTTAGGAAGAACGTCGGCGGCCAGTGGTTGGCGGGCGACTGGGTCGATCGACGGGATCCCAGCGGAACCACCTCCCTGACGTGGGGGTACTTACGTGGGTCCTACCGCATCGGAATCTGAGCCAGGGACGGCGACGTTGACGCACCGGCCGTTCCGGAGGTATAATTAGCTATGGCTTCGCAAGTTAGGCGCTCCACGCTTCTCCTCATTCCGGCGGCGCTGGCCCTTCTCTCCGGCTGTATCTTCAGCCCGGAGCGGAAAGAGCCGAAGCCGAAGCCTCCCATCGAGTACCTCGCCCCTACTTTTCCGCAGAACGTGCTTCAAAACCTGATCATGGCATACGTCGAGAGCGACTCGATCCAGACGAAGATCGTGTATGACGAGTTCTATGAAGGAACGTCGATCGACCCGAGCGCCCCGATTCCGCTCTTTAACTTCACCAGAGCGAACGAGGTCTCCCACGTGAAAAATCTTCACGACGACCCGAACATCGTGAGCATCTTCCTCGACTTCGGGGCACCCGGCACTTGGGAGCGTCTCGGGGGGAATGCGAGCGATCCCCCGGGCTGGGCCATCATCCCCATTCCAAGCCAGACGATCCGGATCGAGGACATCGCGAGATTCACCACCTGGGAGTCGGTCAATAGAGTCATCGAGTACACCTTCAAGCCCACTGTCTCCTCCCCCGGAGACACCACCTGGACGGTCGTGCGATGGACGGAGATCGCGAACTGACCTAGAATCGGCCCCGTTGTCTCCCGCGCGCCTAGGCGCGCCCCGTCCCCCCCGACAACGGCACGGAATTGGCGAAAGCCCGCAAGTCCTCGCGGCGTGGCAAGGCCCCCTCGAAGGGGCTCATCATCGGCCTGGCCGCCATCCTCATTGGTGTCGTCGTGATCGTCGCGCAAACAAGGCCCCGTCTTCACGACGAGCCGCGCGGCGGGCGGAAGGCTGCCCGGGCCGCCAAGGGCTTCACCGAGTCGGGCGAGCCCTCCGACACCCTCTTCAGCGGCACGCGCCCCACCACCCTCGCCATCGACAACGACTGGGACCGCTTCCGGCTCCGCGCGGAGTCGGAGTACCTCCGTATCGCCCGCGCGGGTGACGCCGCCGCGATCAACCGACTCACGAGCCGCACACTTCGGGGCG
>JANOOP010000033.1:0-3635 GCA_031421415.1 Candidatus Eiseniibacteriota bacterium | reverse complement strand
CGACGCGGCGCGCGCCGCGTGGCCGACGAGCCCGCGAACGAGCGGGACGAAGGCGCCCGAATAGGGCAGCTCGCCCCAGTCGTCGGAGAGCGACGAGAGAAAAACCGCCACGCGCGGCCCGGCGACCACGACCGGAAGACCGCCGCTCGTCTGCACCACGACCTCGGCGCGGGGGGAGGTGACCGCGCCCCGCACCAGGCCGCTGAGGCGCGCCTGCGAGAGCGGGGTGCCGACTCCCACCGTGAGCCCCTCCAGAATGGGGTGCCCCGCGATGCGGGCGCGGAGTTCCAGCGCTCCTCCCTCAGGCGCGCGTTCGGGCGCTTGGAGCGAGAGATCGATCATCCCCGGGAAGAGGCGCTTGCTGTAGTAGTCGGGATCGGAGTGGGGACCGAGCGCCACGACGAGCCCTCCCCCGTCGCGGAGGAACGCGCGGAGTCTGGCCTCGGCATCGCCCGAGAGCGCGGCCACGTCCTCCAGCAACACGACATCGGCGCGCGCCTTGTTGAGGGTTAGGAGCGCGGCGGGCGATTCGTCCTGGACCGAGAAGCCCGACGCGCCGTTCGACGACGGGTCGAGCGCGAGCGCGGCGAAGCGGGGCGGCGCCGATCCGCGCGCCTCGACGATGCGCAGGACGCGGAGACGGCGCGGCGTGCCGAGGACGGCGTACCACTCGTCGTCGGTGGGGAGCGCGTCGGCGTCCATCTCCGCCGTGATTCGCGTCACGGCGGAGGGTGCGGCGGCGGCCGAATCTGCGGCGTAGAGTGCGGCGGCGGCGGTTGTACGGGCAGCCACGGCGCGCACCCCCTTCAGCTCGATCGGCATCGAGGCCCAGCGCCTCTCGCCGGCACGAAGCGAGACGTCCCCTCCCCCGACGAGCGCGTCCCCTTCCCGGAGCCGGATCGCGATCCGGTCGCTCGGCGCGTCGGCGTGGTTCACCAGTCGCGCGCGGAGTTCCATCCCGCGCCCCTCGGGGCCAGGGCGCACGTCGGGATCGATCGCCTCGAAGGCGTGGTTCGGCAGATTCGCCGCGGTCACGGGCACGAGATAGACGCGCGTTCCCGCGGCGGCGGCGCGCGCGATCTCCGCGCGGGCCTCGCCCGGCCAGTTGCTCCGCTGAAAATCGCTCACGACGTAGAGTTCTCGCGTGGTGAGCGGGCTTCGCTCCAGCGCGCGGCGGAGCGAGCCGAGCGCGGCGGCCATTCGGGCCGGCCGCGGCGTCGCTTCCACGCGTTCGAGCGCGTGGCGGAGTCGGACCCGATCGTCGCCTCGCTCGGCCGCCGGCTCCTCCCCGCGCGACGCGTAGGCGATGGCGATGGCGTCTCCCGCCCTCGCGGTCTCGATCAGCGACGCGGCGCGTCCCTTTGCTACCGCGATTCGCGGCCTCCCATGTTCCTCGATCGCGGCCATGCTCTCGGAGTCGTCGAGCAGGAGCCCGACCGCGGCGGCCGCGTTCGTGACCGCATTCACCGGCGTGACGGCGGGCCGCGCGAAGGCGAGCACCAGGAGGAGGAGCGCCAGCGTCCGGAGGATGAGAAGGAGGATCTCGCGGAGCCGGATGCGGCGAATTTCCCGCGGCTCCAGGGCGCGCAGGAAGATCGTCGTGGGAAACGGCACTTCCGGAAGCCTTCGCCGGCTCAGGAGATGGAGGAGGACCGGAATCGCCGCCACCGGAAGCGCCCAGAGGAAGCTGGGATTCAGGAACGAGAGAAGAGGCATCGCGGCCGATCGGCTCCCTTGCCTAGAGGAGGCGCGAGCGCTTCCCCAGATATTCCAGCAGCGCGCGGTCGTACGGAACGTCGGTGGTCAGGGCCACGTAGTCGGCCCGCTTCTCGATGCAGATGGCGCGGAGCCGGTCCCGCCACTCGGACACGCGGGCGCGATAGTCGTCCCGCAGCTCGCGGGGACGCGTGGTGACGCGCACGCCGTCTTCCACGTCGACGTAGACCGCCTCGCGGTCGAAATCGAACGCGACCTCCTGCGGATCGAGGATGTGGAAGACCAGGACCTCGTGCCGCCGGTGGCGGAAGTGGTGGATCGCCTGCGCGATCTTCTCGGGCTCGGCCAGAAGATCGGAGAGGATCACGACGAGCCCGCGCCTCGTGATCCGCTCGGCCAGCGCGTGGAGCGAGGCGGTGAAATCGGTCCCGCCGCCCGCCTTCATCCGCTCCAGCAGGACTAGGAGCGGCCGCATGTGCCCCATCGTGCTGCGCGCCGGAATCTGCTCGCCGCGCCCCTGCGCGAAGGCGAAGAGGCCGACGGCGTCGTGCTGACCCAAGATGAGGTACGCGAGCGAAGCGGCGAGCTGCCGCGCGTAGTCCAGCTTCGTCACCCCGCGCGATCCGTAGCCCATGCTGGCGCTGGTGTCGACGAGGAGGTGGGCGCGGAGATTTGTCTCCTCCTGGTACTGCTTCAGGTACTTGCGGTCCGACTTCGCCAGCACCTTCCAGTCGAGATGGCGGAGCGGATCGCCCGGCATGTACTGGCGGTGCTCGGCGAACTCGACGGAAAAGCCGTGATACGGACTTCGGTGGAGTCCGGTCAGGAAGCCCTCGACCACGAGGCGCGCCCGCAGGTCGAGACGGGCGAGCTTCGAGACGAAGTGCGGATCGAGAAGACGCGCGCGGTCGTCGCTCATGGCGATAGGTCGCTGGCCCGGTGGCTACGGCGGGCGCGAGCCCTAGCCGCGCTTGCCGTCGGAGGACGGCACGGCGTCGAGGAGCTTGGCCACGATGTCGAGGCTCGAGATGCCGTCGGCCTCCGCCGTGAAGTTCGGAATGATCCGGTGGCGAAGGACGGGACGCGCCATGGCGCGGACATCGTCCTCGCTCGGAGTCGGCCGGCCCTGGAGCGCGGCGCGCGCCTTGGCGCCGAGCACCATGAACTGCGCGGCGCGAGGACCGGCGCCCCACGAGACCCAGTCGCGCACGAACGACGCGCTCTCGGGACCTGGCCGCGACGCGCGCGCGAGTTTCACGGCGTAGCGGACGACGTGCTCCGAGACGGGAATGCGGCGGACGAGGCGCTGAAGCTCGAGAATCCGGTCACGGCCGATGACGCGCGACACCTCGGCCTGGTAGGCGCTCGTGGTGGTCGCCACGATCCGCTGCTCCTCCTCGTCGCTCGGATAGGAAACCGAGATGTGGAACATGAAGCGGTCGAGCTGCGCTTCGGGGAGCGGATAGGTCCCCTCGAATTCGATCGGATTCTGCGTCGCGAGAACGAAGAACGGCAGCGCGAGCTCGTGCGTGGAGCCGCCCGCGGTCACGCGGTACTCCTGCATCGCCTGGAGCAGCGCGGCCTGCGTCTTCGGCGGCGTGCGGTTGATCTCGTCGGCCAGGACGATGTTCGCGAAGATTGGGCCGCGGATGAATTTGAAGGAGCGCCGTCCTGTGGAAGCGTCCTCCTCGAGGATCTCCGTGCCGGTGATGTCCGACGGCATGAGGTCAGGCGTGAACTGGATTCGGCTGAACTCGAGGTCGAGCGCCTGGGCCACGGTGGAAACGAGGAGCGTCTTCGCGAGCCCGGGAACTCCCACCAGGAGGCAGTGGCCGTTCGCGAAGAGCGCGGTCAGGAGCTGATCGACGACCTCATCGTGGCCGACGATCACCTTGCGCAACTCCGCGAGGATGGCCGTC
>JANOOP010000032.1:0-16027 GCA_031421415.1 Candidatus Eiseniibacteriota bacterium | reverse complement strand
CGTTTTGGCGCGGATCCTTGTCGCCTTCATCCTCCCCCTCGCCCTTGCCGGGCGCCGGCGCGTGGAGCGCGCGGAAGGCGAATCCCGCCTGGAAGGCCACCGCGCCCTGCGCCACGCCGGCATCGGCCAGTCCGTAGCGCGTGCGCGTCGTGAACGGCTCGGCGTCGCGCAAGGCGGCGCGAAGCGCGTCGTCCAGGACGAGTTCGTTCTGCGTGTGGATGAGCGGGACGACCTGCGCGAAGGCGCGGCGGAAGCCGAACCCGACGCCCGGGAGATGCGTCACGCCGCCGTTTCGCAGGGAAGATTCGGGAACGATGCGGCGTAGGTCCTCCAGATCGATGCTCAGCGAGTCGCGCGCGACGTAGATCGAGATATCGCTCGAGACCGGATCGGGACGGCTGAGCGAGAGGGTCAGAGGAGGGTTGGTGATGAGATCGGCGATCTCGAAGACGTTGAAATCGGACGAGTCGGGATTGAATTCGGGAGGGTCGGACGCGAACTGGATGAGGCCGAGCGGAAGCGGGATCGACCTGTGCGCGCGGCCCCGAGGGACGGCGCGGAACGCAAGGTTGGAGCCGCGGGCCGCGGCCATGTCGCTCGTGACGACTCCGCCCATGCCGAGTCGGCGGGCGTCTAGCGTCTGGGAAAAAGCGCTCCGGACCGAAACGCCGCCCCAAAGAATGGGGGCCGCGAAGGCGATCAGCACGCCCATCGCGCAGCGTCTGAGGGGAAATCTTGAGTGCATTGAAATCACGTCGGTTACCTCGTGGAGGGTGTTTCGAGAAGGGAGACGCCCCGGCGCCATCCCGAACCTCTTTCCACTATCGGCGCGATGGCCCGGCAGCTTTAGGCTCCCACGCGAGGGCCTCCCGCGCCCGGCGGGGCGACGTTCCCGGAGGGTCCGTTTGACCCCTCGAAACCCCTATGCTACATTGTCTCATTCTCTTGGAATGGCGGAAGTTAGCGCCGACGTGCGGGAGTCGCCGCGCACGGTTCCCCATCCGCTTCGAGGGACGATGAGCCGCACCGAGCTACCCAAGAACTACGATCCGAACGAGGTGGAACGCCGGTGGTATGCCCACTGGATGGAGCGCGGCTATTTCGCGCCCAAGGACGGTTCGGACCCTCCCTTCGTCATCATGATCCCGCCCCCGAACGTGACCGGAAGTCTCCATTTCGGGCACACGTTCGACCACACGATCCAGGACCTCCTGATTCGCTGGCACCGGATGATGGGGGAACCGACGCTCTGGCTCCCGGGCACCGATCACGCTGGGATCGCGACGCAGAACGTGGTGGAGAAGCGGCTGGCCGAGCGCGGGCAGACGCGCCACGATCTGGGGCGCGAAGCCTTCGTGGAGGAGGTCTGGCGCTGGAAGGCGACCTACCACGAGCGGATTACCGAGCAGATGAAGCGCCTTGGCGATTCGGTCGACTGGTCGCGCGAGCGCTTCACCATGGACGAGGGGCTCTCGCGCGCGGTGCGCGAGGTCTTCGTCCGCCTCTACAAGAAGGGGCTGATCTACCGCGGAAACCGGATCATCAACTGGTGCCCGCGCTGCAGGACCGCGCTCTCCGACGAGGAAGTGAATCACGTCGACAAGGACGGCAATCTCTACCACGTCCAGTATCCAATCAAGGACTCGAAGAAGAGCGTGACCGTCGCGACGACCCGTCCCGAGACGATGCTCGGGGACGTGGCGGTGGCGGTCCACCCCGGCGATCGGCGCT
Source organism: Candidatus Eiseniibacteriota bacterium (assembly GCA_031421415.1). Lineage (GTDB taxonomy): Bacteria > Eisenbacteria > RBG-16-71-46 > SZUA-252 > SZUA-252 > SZUA-252. The sequence continues at coordinate 14,296 of JANOOP010000032.1, read as the reverse complement.
ACGCGCCGCTGCACGGGAAGACGCTCATCCTGCCTTTCTTGGGTAGAGAGATCCCGATCATTCTGGACGAGACGGTGGACCCCAAGTTCGGCACCGGCGCGGTGAAGGTGACGCCGTCGCACGACCCGAACGACTTCGAGATGGCGAAGCGGCACGACCTCCCGTTCGTGACAGTCATGGACGAGGGGGCCGTGATGAACGAGAACGCCGGCGGCTTCCAGGGGCTTCCCCGCGAGGAGGCGCGCCAGCGGATCGTGGAGGCATTGAAGGACCGCGGGCTGCTCGTGCGCGTGGAGCCGCACCGCCACGCCGTGGGGCACTGCGACCGCTGCGACACGGTGGTCGAGCCCTATCTCTCGCTCCAATGGTTCGTGAAGATGAAGCCGCTGGCCGAGCCGGCCTACGCCGCCGTGGAAAAGGGCGAGCTGACGATCCTGCCGCGCCGCTGGGAGAAGGTCTACCTCCGGTGGCTGGAGGGAATCCGCGACTGGTGCATCTCGCGACAGCTCTGGTGGGGGCATCGCGTGCCGGTCTGGACCTGCGCCGGATGCCAGGCCACGATCGTGGAGGTGGAAACGCCGAGCGCCTGCCCGACGTGCGGCGGCAGCGATCTCCGGCAGGACCCCGACGTGCTCGACACCTGGTTCTCCTCCTGGCTCTGGCCCTTCTCCACGCTCGGCTGGCCCGAGGAAACCGAGGACTTGAGGCGCTTTTACCCGTCGAGCGTCATGGTGACCGGACCCGACATCATCTTCTTCTGGGTCGCGCGCATGGTGATGGCCGGGTACGAGTTCATGGGGAAGTGCCCCTTCCCGGTGGTCTTCCTCCACGGGATCGTTCGGGACGCGCAGGGGCGGAAGATGTCCAAATCACTCGGGAACTCGAGCGACCCGATCGAGCTGATGGACCGCTTCGGCGCCGACTCGCTCCGCTACACGCTCATCTTGCTGTCGCCGCAGGGGAACGACATCCACGGTTTCTCCGACGAGAAGGTCGACCTGGGGCGGCACTTCACGAACAAGCTCTGGAACGCCTTCCGTCTCGTCCATCCGCACCTGGAGGGCTTCACGCCCGACGAGGCGAAGGCGAAGGCGCACTACACCGACGACGATCTCTGGATTCTCAGCACGCTAGCGGCCACCGTGCGCTCGACGACGAAGAACTTGCGCGCGTTCCGGATCGGCGACGCGGCGAAGGACCTCTACGAATTCACCTGGCGGGAGTTCTGCGACTGGTATCTGGAGATGGCCAAGCCGCGCCTCTACGCCGCGGCCGACACGCCCGACGCGCTGGCGGTGCGGACGACGATCCAGACGGTCTTCAGCCATGTGCTCCGAATGCTCCACCCCTTCATGCCGTTCCTGACGGAGGAACTCTGGCACGCCCTTCCCGGGACGGTGGGCGACGTGACCGTGGCCGAGTGGCCGGTCCCCGCGCGCGGGGCATCGCAGCCTGAGGCGGAAGCCCGCATGGCGCTCCTCAAGGAGATCGTGGGAGCCATCCGCAACCTCCGCTCCGAGATGAACATTCCTCCGGCACGGAAGGCACCGATCCTGATCCGGGCCTCCGGCGCCGACGTCGAGACGCTCCGGCGCCAGCGCGACCTGATCCTTCTGCTCGCGAAGGGCGATTCCCTCGACGTCGGTCCGGACGTGGCCAAGCCGAAGATCACCGCCTCGGCCGTGGTCCGGCAGAACGAGATCTTCCTTCCGCTGGAGGGGCTCATCGACGTGGGGTTGGAGCGCCAGCGGCTCCAGAAGGAATACGAACGGGTGCTGCGAGAGTTCGACTCCTCTCGCCGAAAGCTCCAAAACGACGACTTCCTGGCGAAGGCGAAGAAGGAAGTCGTGGAGCGGGAGCGCGAAAAGTTCGTGAGCCTCGGCGACACGAAGGAAAAACTCGAAAAGAACTTGGAGGTTTTGGGATGAACGGAACGCGCCAGGGACGGCGGATGTGGCTACGCGGAGCGGCGGTCGCGGCGGTGATGGCGGGATTGGTCGCCGGAGGACTCGTGACGGCGTCACCGGCAGGAGCGCAGACGCGCGGAAAGAAGGAGCCTGCACCCGCGGCCGGAAAGACGACTGCGGCGCGGGACGTCGCCGTCACCGTCTACAATGACAATCTCGGCGTCGTGAAGGATCGGCGGCCCTTCACGCTCGTCTCGGGCGTGTCGGATCTCCACTTCGCCGACGTCGCTTCCGGAATCGATCCGACCTCGGTCCATCTCCGCGCCCTCGGCCGCTCGCCGATCGAGATCCTCTGGCAGGATTACCGCTTCGATCTGGTCAGCACCGAGAAGCTCCTGGGACGCTACGTCGACCAGCCGATCGAGGTCTCCACGAAGGACGACCAGATCCGGCGCGGCACGCTCCTCTCGCACGATGCCGGATCGCTGGTGCTCCAGGACGCGGCCGGCGGGTTGACGCTCCTGAACCGCGTCGAGGTCCGCCAGGTGGGGCTGAAGGAACTTCCGAAGGGCTTGATCACGCGGCCGACGCTCGTCTGGCGGCTCCGCGCCGATGCCGCGGGAGAGCAGCCGCTCGAAGTCTCGTACATGACGAGCGGCATGGCGTGGCACGTGGAGTACGTTGCGGTTTTGGACGCCGCGGAGACGAGCCTCGATCTCCAGGGCTGGGCCTCGGTGGACAACCGCTCGGGCGCCACGTACGACGACGCGAAGATCAAGCTCGTGGCCGGCAGCATCCATCGCGCGGAGACGCCGCGGCCGATGTACACCGACGGGATGTCGATGCGGGCCTCCAAGATGGAGATGGTCATCGGGGAGCGCGCCTTCTTCGAGTACCACCTCTACGAAGTGCCGCTTCGCGCCACGCTCTCGAACAACGAGGTGAAGCAGCTGGGACTCCTCCACGCCACCGGCGTGAAGGCGGCGAAGCGCTACGCCTACGACGCGAACCGCGACAACGACAACGTCCTCGTCACGATCGAGTTCGAGAACGCCCAGGCTTCGGGTCTCGGAATGCCGCTCCCCGAGGGAGTGGTGCGGATCTTCAAACGCGACCAGGACGGATCGCTGGAGCTGGCGGGCGAGGACCGGATCAAGCACACGCCGAAGAACGAGCGCGTCCGGATGAGCGTGGGGAACGCCTTCGACATCGGCGTGGAACGGAAGCAGACCGACTTCCGCCAGGTGACGCCGCGAACCACGGAGCAGTCGTTCGAGATCACGCTCCGAAATCACAAGGATGAAGCCGTGGACGTCGTGATCTCCGAGCATGCTGGCGGCGACTGGGAGCTGGTGAAGCAGAGCCACCCCTCCACGAAGAAGGACGCCACGACGTTCGAGTTCACGGTCCGCTGTGCGCCCGAGAAGCCGGTCACCGTCACGTACACGCTCCGGACGAGGTCGTGACCGCGAGCGCCGGCGACAGCAGTTCGGCGCCGGGGCCCGCCGCGTCCCCCGAGCCGGTCCGGGAGCCGGTACGGCCGCGCGCCCTCCTCATTCGCGAGGAGCCAGGCGCGCCGCCGGCCGAATTCCGCCTTCACGCTCCCTACGAGCCCCAGGGCGACCAGCCGCAGGCGATCCAGGAACTGACGGAGGGGCTACGCCGCGGCGACCGCTACCAGACCCTGCTCGGGGTCACCGGCTCGGGGAAGACGTTCACGATGGCGAACGTCATCGCCGCGCTCGGCCGGCCCACGCTGATCATCTCCCACAACAAGACGCTGGCCGCGCAGCTCTACGGCGAGTTCAAGCAGTACTTCCCGGAGAACGCCGTCGGCTACTTCGTCTCTTACTACGATTACTACCAGCCCGAGGCGTACGTTCCGCAGACGAACACCTACATCGAGAAGGACGCTTCGATCAACGACGACATCGACCGGCTCCGCCTGGCGGCGACCAGCGCGCTCCTGGAGCGGCGGGACGTCGTCATCGTCGCCTCGGTCTCCTGCATCTACGGCCTCGGCGCGCCGGAGGACTTCCGCCGCGAGATGATCCTGATCCAGATCGGCGAGACGCACACGCGGGAGTCGATCTTGGAGCGGCTGGTCCACAGCCAGTACACGCGGAACGACGTGGAGCTGAAGCGCGGCACGTTTCGCGCCCGTGGCGAAGTGATCGAGGTCCATCCGGCCTACGAGGAGACCGCGCTCCGGATCGAGCTCTTCGGTGACCAGGTGGAGCGGATCGCGATCATCGACTCGCTGACGGGGAAGACCCAGCAGCTCGTCCGGACCGCCGCCATCTATCCGGCGAAGCACTTCATGACCCATCCGACGCGACTCAAAGAGGGGGTGAAGGCGATCCGCGAGGAGCTGAGCGAGCGGCTGGAGCGCTTCGAGCGGGAGGGAAAGCTGCTGGAGGCGCAGCGGCTGAAGATGCGGACCGAGTACGACCTGGAGATGCTGCGCGAGATCGGCTACTGCCCCGGGATCGAGAACTACTCGCGACCGCTCTCCGGCCGGATGCAGGGGGAACGCTCGCAGTGCCTCATCGACTATTTCCCGGACGACTTCCTCCTGATCGTGGACGAGTCGCACGTGACCATTCCCCAGATCGGTGGGATGTACGAGGGGGACCGCTCCCGGAAGCAGACGCTGGTGGACCATGGGTTCCGCCTCCCCTCGGCGCTCGACAACCGGCCGCTCCGGTTCGACGAGTTCGACAAGATAATCGGCCAGACAGTCTTCGTCTCGGCGACGCCCGCCGAGTACGAGCTGAAGAAGTCCGGCGGAGTCATCGTGGAGCAGATCATCCGGCCGACCGGCCTCATCGATCCGAGCATCTCGGTGCGGCCGACGAAGGGGCAGATCGACGACCTTCTGGAGGAGATCCGCAAGCGCGTCGAGGTCGGCGAGCGCGTGCTGGTGACGACGCTGACCAAGCGGATGGCCGAGGATCTGACCGACTACCTGTTCCAGGCGGGCGTGAAGGTTCGCTACATCCACTCCGACATCGAGACGATCGAGCGGATCGAGATTCTTCGCTCGCTCCGGCTTCAGAAGGTGGACGTTCTCGTCGGCATCAATCTTCTGCGCGAGGGGCTCGACCTGCCCGAGGTTTCGCTGGTCGCGATCCTCGACGCCGACAAGGAGGGTTTCCTCCGCTCGGAGACGTCGCTCATCCAGACGGCAGGCCGCGCGGCGCGCCACGTCCGGGGCCAGGTCATCCTCTACGCCGACCGGATGACGGGGGGCATGCAGCGGGCGATCGGCGAGATGGACCGGCGCCGCGAGGTGCAGGAGCGCTACAACGAAGAGTACGGAATCGTGCCACGGACGATCGTGAAGTCGGTGGAGGAGGTGATGCTCTCCACCGCGGTGGCCGACGCCAGCGCCCCCATGAACATGGACGAGCTCCTTCCGGGCTCCGTGGCGAATCTCTCTCCCGACGCGATGATCGATTACCTGGAACGCGAGATGCTGGCCGCGGCGGCGCGCGAGGAGTTCGAAGTCGCCGCCGTCTTCCGCGACCGGCTGGATGAGCTCCGCCTGATGGCGGGAAAGGAGTCCCCTGGTGCGCCTCGAAGCGATCGCGCTTCCACTCGTCCGGCTCGCCCTGACCGAGGATCTCGGGGGCGGGGACGTGACGACGGAAGCCATCGTCGATCCTGAAACGCCCGCGCTAGCGCACATCGAGGCCCGGATGGACGGCGTGCTGGCCGGAGGGCCGGTCGCCGCGCTGGCGTTCCGTGAACTGGACCCGAAGGCCAGGATCGCGTGGCACCTGGAGGACGGCGCCCCCTTCACGAAGGGAACGCGGCTCTGCGACATTCGGGCGACGGCCCGGGCGGTGCTGAGCGCGGAACGGGTGGCGCTGAACTTTCTCCAGCGTCTCTCGGGAATCGCGACGCTGGCGCGGGCGTTCGTCCGCGCGGTGGAGGGGACGGGCGTCACCATCCTCGACACGCGAAAAACGACGCCGGGGCTCCGGCTGATGGAGAAGATCGCCGTCCTCGCCGGGGGCGCCTCGAATCACCGCTACGGGCTCTTCGACACGGTGCTGATCAAGGAGAACCACATTCGCGTGGCGGGGAGCCTGACCGAAGCGGTGGCACGGGCGCGCGCGGCGGAGAGCGGGCTTCCGATCGTCGTGGAGGCCCGGACCGAGGAGGAGGCCGAGGAGGCCGCGGCACTCGACGTGGACCGCATCCTGCTCGATAATTTCACTCCGCCGGGTTTGGCGCGCGTGCTGAAGCGGCTCGCCACCGTGCGGCGCGGCAAGAGTCCGCCGGTGATCGAGGTCTCCGGGGGGCTCAAGCTCTCGAACATTCGCGAGTTCGCCCTTCCGGGCGTCTCGTTTCTCTCGGTCGGCGCGCTGACGCACTCGGCGCCGGCCATCGATCTCTCCCTGATGTTGGACGCCGTCGGCGCGGAGGTGGTGAAGGGTGACTAGGGTGGAAGTGAAACTCCCGATCGCATTTCTGGGCATTCCGGCGGAGCGGCACGAGTCGCTTCCGTCGACCAACGACGAGGCCTTTCGACGCGCCGCCGAAGGCGCGCCCGAGGGCTTGATCGTCACGACGCGGCATCAGAGCGCCGGGCGCGGCCGTCACGGACGCGCGTGGTGGGACGCGCCGGGCGATTCGGTGCTCGCCTCGCTCCTCCTCCGGCCCACCGTCCCGCTTGCGCGCTATCCCCAGCTCTCCATGGCCATGGCGTGCGCCGTGGCGGAGGCGGCCGAGCGATTGGTGCCGGGAGAGCGTTTCGACGTGAAGTGGCCGAACGACGTCCTCCATCGCGGCCGCAAGTTCTGCGGTATTTTGGCGGAGACGCGTGTGGGCCAGACGTCGCCGGCGGGCACGCCGCTGGTCATCGGATTCGGCGTGAACGTGAACCAATCAGCCGAGGGCTTGCCCGAGGCGATTCAGAAGTCGGCCACTTCGCTCCGCCTCGCCGCCGACGGCCGCGCGCTCGACCCCGACCAGGTGCTGCGCGAGATCCTGGCGCGCTTCGAGAACTACCTGGCGCGCGCTCGCGCCGGAGACCTCTCCGGACTTTGGAGCGCGGTGAAGTCGAGGCTGCCGCGGCCCGGTTCGCCGGTCGTAGTCGCGTCGGGCGCTCACCGCGTGGAGGGAACCGTCGAGGGATACACCGAGAGCGGCGCCATCTCCGTGCGCGACGCCGAGGGGATCGTGCTCACGCTCGTCGCCGGAGAGATTTCACTGGAGCCGGGCGACGACGGCCCCAACCTGCCGGGAAGCGAGTCGGGGGGTCACTAGGCGATGAAGTGTCCGTCGTGCGGGCATCTCGAGGACAAGGTGATCGACTCCCGTTCCGCCAAGGAAGGGCAGGCGATCCGCCGACGCCGCGAGTGCCTGAAGTGCCACCGCCGTTTCACGACCTACGAGACGGTGGAGACGACGCCGCTCCTGGTCATCAAGAAGGACGGCCGCCGCGAGCCCTTTAGCCGGGAGAAGATCCTGAACGGACTCCTCCGCGCCTGCGAGAAGCGGCCGATTCCCGCGGAGAAACTGCACGCCATCGTGGACCAGCTGGAGGCCGATCTTCTCCGGCAGGGGAACGAGGAAGTCGCCTCGAGCGAGGTGGGCGAGCGCGTCATGGCCGCGCTCCACCAGCTGGACGAAGTGGCCTACGTCCGCTTCGCCTCCGTCTACCGGCACTTCAAGGACCTGAACCAGTTCCTGGAGGAGCTACGAGCGCTGCTGAAGTAGTTCCGGAACCGCCGCCCATCACCGCCAAGGAGCGGGCGATGTCATTCTTGGAGCATCTCGACGAACTGCGCCGTTCGCTGGGCCGCGCGGTCGTCGTCGTGGTGGTCCTGATCGCGGTGGCGTGGGCGTTCTCCGACCGCCTCCTGGACGCGCTCATCGCCTACCTCCTCCACGGGGAGCGCGCCCTGGCGCTCACCCCCGGGGAGGCGTTCTCCGCCCGCATGCAGGTGGCGCTCTGGACCGGCGGGCTGGTCGCGATCCCCTACCTACTCCTCGAGGCGTGGTGGTTCGTGGCGCCGGGGCTCAAGAAGACCGAGCGGCACTTCGCCATTCCCTGGATGGTCGCCTCGGCGGTGCTGCTCTACAGCGGCGTCCTCTTCGCGCTGAGGCTGCTCCTTCCGGCCATGGTCTCGATGCTCCGTTCCTTCGCCACGCCGCTGATGGAGGCTCGCGTCTCGGTCACCTCGCTCCTCGACTTCACGGTGAAGCTGGCCGTGGGGTGCGGGCTGCTCTTCCAGATGCCGCTGGTCATCTGCCTCGCCGCGTGGTTCGGCATCGTCTCCCCGCGGCGTCTGGCTCGCGGCTGGCGGCACGCGATCTTTTTCATCGCGCTCGGCTCGGCGGTGGTCACTCCGGGGGACGGTCCCTCGATGCTGATTCTGGCCGCGCCGCTCATCGTCCTCTACTTCATCTCGGTTTTCATGGCGTGGGTTCTCTGGCGCGTGCGCGGTCGCCGCTCCGACGAGCCCACCGTCTGGGGCTAGCGCCCGGGAGGCTCTCGTGCTTCTCGCGATCGACATCGGCAACACCGACGTCACCCTCGGTCTCTTCCAGGGGAAGCGGCTGATCCGTTCCTTCCGCGTCAGTAGCGAGACGCGCCGGACCTTCGACGAGGTGGCGCTGCTTTTGAAGCAGATCTTCCCCGAGGCGAAGGGGAAGCGTTTCGCCGGGGTCGTGCTGGCCTCCGTGGTCCCGCCGCAGACGCCGCTCTACGTGGAGGCGGCCCGCCGCGTGACCGGAAAGGCGCCGCTCGAAGTGGGGTCCGGGAGCGCGCACGGGCTCGCCATCGAGTACCTCGATCCCACCGCCGTCGGCGCCGACCGGATCGCGAACGCCGTCGGCGCGTTCGAACGCTACAAGGCGCCGGCGATCATCGTCGACTTCGGCACGGCGACCACCTTCGACGTGCTCCTGACCGGGCGCCGCTATCGGGGCGGCGTGATCGCTCCGGGCGTGGTGACCGGCGCGGAGCAGCTTATTCGCAAGGCCGCGCGTCTCGGCGCGTTCGAGTTGAAACCGCCCGCGCGCGTCGTCGGCCGCACCACCGAGGAGAGCCTCCAGTCGGGCGTTTTTCACGGCGCCGTGGGGCAGGTCGATTCGATCGTTCGACTGATCGCGAGGGAAGAGCGGATCCGCCCGACCGTCATCGCCACCGGCGGCATGGCGGCGGCCATCGCGCCCCACTCCGAGACGATCGATTACGTCGATCCCGATCTCACGCTGCACGGACTCCTCGCCCTCCACGCGCGGCACGTCGCCAAGCGCCTCGCCAGGGCCGGCAAGTCGAAGCCCAGGAAGCGGTAAGCGGGCGCCCAGGAAGGTTCACTTCGGGGTTGCGCCCCGGAACCTCTTTCGGTAGGCTACGTCCGTTAGCACTCTCACCCAACTAGTGCCAACGCGGGCCCGATGCGGCGCCGCGCGAATCCCCTGAAGGAGGTAGACGCACCGATGGCCAAGCAGCTTCTATTCGACGCCGCCGCGCGCGAGGCGCTTCAGCGCGGCGTGGACAAGCTCGCGAACACCGTCAAGGTAACGCTCGGGCCCAAGGGCCGTAACGTCGTCCTCGACAAGAAGTTCGGCGCGCCGACCGTGACGAACGACGGCGTGACCATCGCGAAGGAGATCGAGCTCGAGAACCCCTACGAGAACATGGGCGCGCAGATGGTGAAGGAAGTCGCCACGAAGACGCAGGACGTCTCGGGCGACGGCACCACCACTGCGACGGTTCTCACGCAGGCGATCGTCCGCGAGGGGCTCCGCCACGTGGCGGCCGGCGCCAACCCGATGTCGCTGAAGCGCGGCATCGACAAGGCGGTCACCGCCATCGTCGCCGATTTGAAGCGACAGTCGAAGGCGATCAAGACCCCGACCGAGATCGCGCAGGTCGCGACCATCGCGGCGAACAACGATCCGGAGATCGGCAAGCTGATCGCCGACGCGATGGAAAAGGTCGGCAAGGACGGCGTCATCACGGTCGAGGAGGCGAAGAGCCTCGACACCACCCTGGAAGTCGTCGAGGGGCTGGAGTTCGACCGCGGTTACCTCTCGCCCTACTTCGTCACCGATCCGGAGCGGATGGAGGCGGTCATCGAGGACGCGCTCATTCTGATCCACGACAAGCGCATCGCCGCGATCAAGGACGTCCTGCCGGTGCTGGAGAAGGTCGCGCAGACGGGCAAGCCGCTCCTCCTCATCTCCGAAGACATGGAAGGCGAGGCGCTGGCCACGCTGGTCGTAAACAAGCTCCGCGGTATCCTGAACGTAGCCGCGGTGAAGGCGCCGGGCTTCGGCGATCGCCGCCGCGCCATGCTGGAGGACATTGCCATCATCACCGGCGGCCGTCTGATCACCGAGGAGGCGGGCCTCAAGCTGGAGAACGCCGTCCTGAGCGATCTCGGCAAGGCGAAGCGGATCGTCATCGACAAGGAGAGCACCACGATCATCGAGGGCGCGGGGAAGAAGGCCGACATCAAGGCTCGGATCGACCAGATCAAGCGCGAGATCGACGACTCCACGTCCGACTACGACAAGGAAAAACTCCAGGAGCGCCTGGCGAAGATCTCGGGCGGCGTGGCCGTCATTCACGTCGGCGCACCGACGGAGATCGAATTGAAGGAGAAGAAGGCGCGTGTCGAGGATGCCCTGGCCGCCACGAAGTCGGCGGTGGAAGAGGGAATCGTCCCCGGCGGCGGCGTCGCGCTCCTGCGCGCGCAGGCGGCGGCCCTGAAGACCGAGGCGAAGGGCGACGAGAAGTCGGGCGTCGACCTCGTGGTCGCGGCGCTCGAGGCGCCGGCCCGCATCATCGCGGCGAACGCGGGCGCGGAAGGCTCCGTCGTCGTCGAAAAGATCAAGGCCCAGAAGGGCTCCGTCGGCTACAACGCCGCGACGGGCGAGTACATCGACCTCGTCCAGGCCGGCATCGTCGACCCGGCGAAGGTGACGCGCTCGGCCCTGCAGCACGCCGCCAGCATCGCGGCGCTTCTTTTGACCACCGAGGCGCTGATCACCGATCGGCCCGAGGAAGACAGGTCGCCTCCGATGCCGGGCGGCATGGGCGGTATGGGCGGCATGGGCGGCATGTAGTACCCGAAACAAACGACGCGGCGCGCGGCCGGGGGATCCCTGGCTGCGCGCCCAAGATGGCCGCCGCTGCCTTCGAGTGGATGGAACTCCGTGTCCGCCCTCGGAACCGGCGCCACGCTAGACCTCCGAAGCAATTCGGGGGTCTTGACGTTTGTGGTGGGCGCGAAGGGAGCGTCGCGCCCCCGGCGCCAAAAAAGGCCCCACGCGGTTCTCGTGCCATCCCGCGCGGGGCCGCCGCTCCTCCGGAGGTTCAGTTCGGATGGAGGCGGGTTCGAATCGCTGCCTGGAGCGCGGCCCTAGAACTTGAGCGCCAGTCCGAGCGACATCGTCCAGAAATCGGGATTGAACTTCTGGGGCACAAGCTTGCTCTCCTGGTCCTTCATGAAGACGTAGCGACCGGTCAGATCGAGCGCGGCGCGCGGCGCGACCGGGACCTGGAGACCGCCCCCCAGATGCACGCCGAACTGCTGCTTCGTTTCGTCCGCGAGAAGCAGCGCGTCCGCATAGTCGTACTTCGCGTGGTACCAGCCGGCGCCGACGTCCGCGTGAAGCGTGGGGACGGGGCGGACCAGAAGCGACGCGGTGACCGGAATCATCCTCACCGATAGGCCGCCGTCGAAGTACTCCTCGCGGCGGTAGCTCACTCCAAGCTCTGCCTGAACCATCGGCCCCGCGAGATTGCCGCGGAGCGCGAGCCCCAGATTCGACTTCGTCGCATCGCTATCGACCGCGCGCGTCAACCCAATCGACGGCACGATCTCGCCTGCCCGTGAAACCGGCCCGCTCAAAAGCGTGGCTACGATTCCGCACCCGGCAACGCACATCGCGGCGCGTCTTCGCCTGGGGTGCTGTCTGGGTGCTTCGTGTGTGGTGGCATCCATTTCTTCGTACCTCCATGGGTATCGTTGCGTGCGGGGTCATGGTGGGCGCCGGTGGCGGACCGTGCATTAGGTGAAACCAGCGAGGAGTTTTCGCTCGGCCGGTCGGCGCCCACTCGGGGATAGGTTCAATCCGCGTGCCATCCGCTCCGGCCGGTTCTTCCCGGGGGCGCCGAACGTGAAGAGGAGAGCGAAGTTGAGAGTAGGAAAACCAGTTCGATCGAGGGCGGGTGTTTCAAGTGGGAACCGGCGCACTGTACCAACAGAGGACAATGGTGGCCGCGGGGGTGCATGAGATCGCGGAGCCCGATTATCGGTAGTGGGTCACTTTGAAACGAGAAGGCCCGCGATTTCTTAGGCCGTCCAGACGTGATCCGAGACCCCGGGTCCGCAGCTCCTTGACCACCGATTGAGCGATGTCGTCCTGAACGGCGAAGATGTCGTCGAGGGACCGGTCGTAGGTCTCCGACCAGAGCTGGAGGCGGTCCGACGCCTTCACCAGTTGCACCGAGATGCGAACCCGGTTCCCCGACTTCCGAACACTGCCGTCGAGAAGCGTCGCCACGTTCAGCCGCTGTCCGATGATCGCGAGGTCCTCGTTCGTGCCATTGAACTGGACCGAAGAAGCGCGCGCGACGACCCGAAGGCCCCGGATCTTCGTCAACACGTTAAGCAGCTCGTCGGCGAGGCCGTCCGAGAAGTACTCGTCCTCCTCGCCCCGGCTCAGGTTCACGAACGGGAGCACGGCGATTGAGGGAACATCTTGCGGGGAAGCCGCGGACGTCGATGAAACGGGCGCGGCCGTTCCGAAGGATACGGGGGCCGGCGCGGCAATCCCCCGTTCGGTCTCTCGGAGCACGTATCGGAGCTCGTTGTACACATCGCGCGCCGTCTGGACCCGGTCGCGCGGGTTCTTCTCCAGGCAACGAACAATGATCCGTTCGAGATCGCGCGGAAGGTCACCGCGAAGGCTCAACACCGGAACCGGAACGTCGCGCAGGATCGCCGTGGTCACGTCCGCAGGGTTGGCGCCGGTGAACGGGCGGCGCCCGGTGGCGAGTTCGTAGAGGATGGTGATCCCGGTCTTACTACGCGCCGCCACAACCCGCGCGCGATCAAGACTTCCATCACCTCGACATGGCCATACTGGGCGGCCTTGTGGAGGAGTCCCCTGCCCTGGTCGTCGTGCGCCGATGCGTCGGCGCCGCGCGCCAAGAGGAGATCCATCAGGTCCGCGCGGCCCCCGCGGGCGGCCAGCGTGAGCGCGGTGTCGCCGGAGCCGTCCCTCGCATCGACCTCCGCCCCGCGCTCGAGTAGTAGCCCGACGATCTCGGGATGCCCGCCCCACGTCGCCTTGTGGAGCGCCGTCATTCCGGTCGGGTCGCGCGACTCCAGGTGCTCGCGTGCCGACTGCGGGTCCGCGTCGAGCATCTGTTGGACCATTTCCAGATTCCCTCGAAACGCCGCCTCGAGGAACGGGTCGTCGCGCACCGACTTCGCGTCGTGCCGGCGCACGATTTCCCTCCCGACGAATCGGCCGATGTCGTCGATGGTCGAACGCGCGTCGCCACAGCCTGCCATCGAAAGCGTCAAGATCAGGGCGAGGGCGCCACGGCCAACGGCGTTCACACCGCAAGCCCCATCTTCGCCGAGAAGACGCTCCACCGTGGATCGCCACGAATGATTCGCAAGAACGGACTCGCCTTCATCTCGGTGATGAGTCCGCCGTCCCGCTGGGCGTACGCCCGGCCTAGCCATTCGAACGCCGCGTCCGCGTCGCCGCGTGCCGCATGCACCTCGGCGATCTGATAAGCAGAATCCTCTCCATACTTTTCAATGAGCATCCGGAGCGCTTCGTCCGACTCGGCGGCGTGGCCTTGGGCGTGCTGGACGATCGCCAACGCCCAGAGTCGAAAGGCTTCCTCCGACTCGAGTGCAGCCTCGGCCAGCGCCTTCTCACCGGCGCCTTGCGCGAGCAGGGTCAAAGCGAGGGCGGCGTGCGTGCCGATTCTGTTCGGGGCGAGTTCGAGGGCCTTCCGATAGGCCGATCCCGCTTCCACGAACCGATCCGCACCCTGGAGCGCGATCCCGAGGTTCGTGTAGGACGCGAAGCTCAGGGGATCCTGCTCCAAGGCGCGGCGATTGAGATCGATCGCATCATCGAACTGGCCCAGGTTTCGAGCCAATTCTCCGGCGGAGCGGAGCACCACGGCGTTCCCCGGCGCCAGCCCCAGGGCTCGAGCGTAGGACGCTTTGGCGGCACCCAAGTCCCAGTCGTAGACCGACTGGATCCGCCCCATTCCAGCGTGGGCCTCCGCCAGGTCCGGATCCAGGGCCAGCGCGCGCTCCACGGCGGCTCGCGCTCGCGCGTATCCCTCCGAGACGGGAACCCACCCGTAGTCCGCCTCCCTCGTCCAC
>JANOOP010000031.1:0-7457 GCA_031421415.1 Candidatus Eiseniibacteriota bacterium | reverse complement strand
TCTTCCCCGCCATGCGCGAGGCCGGAATCCCCTCCGAGGGCGGTCCAGTCGGGGTGATGCTCGAAGAACACGCGGAGGCCAGGCAGCTGACCGCCGCCATGCGGGCGGGAGCCGAGCGAATGGAGGCTGGGGACGCGGATGCCCACGAGGACGTCGCCCGGAGCGCGCTCGGCTACGTGGCGCTCCTCCGCATACACATCGCCAAGGAGGACCAGGGGTTCTTCCCGATGGCCGACGACGCGATCCAGGGGCGCGCGCGGGAAGAGATCGCCGAGGCGTTCGAGCGGGTCGAGCGCGAGGAGGTGGACCAGGGAATCCACGAGCGCTACCTGGCGCTCGCCGCCTCGCTGGAGCGCGAAGCCTCGCTCTAGCGGAAGGGGACGGTCACGCGGTCCCGGCCGTCACGCCACCCACACCGTCTTCACGTTCACGAACTCGCGGATCCCGAATGCCGCCAGTTCCCGCCCGTATCCCGATTCCTTCACCCCGCCGAACGGAAGCCGCGGATCGGACCTCACAAAGCCGTTCACGAAGCACGCTCCCGCGTCGAATTCCGTCGCCGCGATCCGCTCCCCGCGCGCGAGATCGCGCGTAAAAACGGCGGCGCCCAGGCCGAACGGTGTGTCGTTCGCGAGCCGGATCGCCTCGGCCTCGTCTCGCGCCCCGATCACGGCCGCCACGGGACCGAACGTCTCCTCGTTGTAGACCGGCATTCGCGGACGCACTTGGTCGAGCACAGTGGGCGGATAGAACGCGCCGGGGCTTTCCGGCACCACCCCACCCAGGAGCAGCCGGGCTCCGCGGTCGACGCTCACTTGCACCTGACGATGGAGTTCGTCGCGGAGATCGTGGCGCGCCATCGGGCCGAGATCGGGAGCCTCGGCGCCCTCAGCCAGCGGATTCCCCCAGCGCTTCGCCCGCATCGCCGCGACGAACCGCTCCGTGAACGCCTCGCGGACCGGTTCCACCACGATGAATCGCTTCGCCGCGATGCACGACTGCCCCGCGTTGATGAGGCGCGACGCCGCGCAGGTCGCCGCGGCGAAATCGAGATCGGCGTCCTCCAGAACGACGTAGGGGTCGCTCCCGCCCAGTTCCAGGACTGCCTTCTTCAGCACGCGGCCCGCGACGGCGGCCACCGCGCGTCCCGCCGGCGCGCTCCCGGTCAACGTGACGGCGCGGATCTGCGGCATCTCGATGATCGGTTCCACCGCGGAGCCGGGGACGAGGAGCGTCGTGAAGAGTCCCTCGGGGAGACCTGCCTCCCGGAAAATCGCTTCGATGGCGAGCGAACAGCCCGAGACGTTCGACGCGTGCTTGAGCACGCAGGCGTTTCCCGCCATCAGGGTCGGCGCCGCGAATCGGAAGACCTGCCAGAAGGGGAAGTTCCACGGCATCACGGCGAGAATGACACCGAGCGGCTGAAACGCGACGTACGAGCGCGACGCGTCGGACGGCGCCTCCTGGGGCGATAGCATCCACGCGGCATGCTCGGCGAAGAACTCGCACGTCCACGCGCATTTCTCCGACTCGGCGCGCCCTTGCGCCACGGGCTTCCCCATCTCGATCGCCATCGTGACCGCGTCGTCCGCGGCCCGCTCGCGGAGCCGCGCGGCCACGCGACGCAACACCGCCGCGCGCGACTCGAACGATTCTCGCCGCCACGCGTGGAACGCGCGTTCGGCCAGATCCAAGGCGGCGCCGATGGCCGCAGGCGTGGCTTCCGGATAGTCCCGGACCGTCTCGCCTGTCGTCGGATCGATCGATCGAAGCATCCAAGACCTCCGAATGGGTGCGGACGAGGCATCTGGCCGAGGCCCGACACCCTCCCGGAACCCCTGAAATCACAAGCGACTAATCCTGATGAACCGCAGGCCGAACCGTGGCAGAATGAGTCCCCCGCGCTCCGGATGCAAGCCCTCCGAGGGGACCCCACCAGGCCCCCGAGAGAGCCCTTCCGATGGCACGGGTTTCGCTTGCAACCCAATGAGCGCGAGCGACCTACAGCAGTGAACATCGGGAGATCCGCACCGCGGCTCCCGCCAAGGGACCAGACGAACCGATGAGCGACCCAGCCAAATCCCCGAATCCAATGAGCCTTCCCTTCGTGGAAGCGCTCTATGCCGACTTCCTGCGGGACCCGAACTCGGTCCCGGCGGAGTGGCAGCGCCAGTTCGCGTCGATGAAGGAGGCGAACGGCTTCGCCGCGCGTCCGCAGCTCGAGCCGTCGTTCCCGCGCCGCACGCTCTATGGCACGCCCCGTTCGGGCGGACGGAACGGATCGGGCGTGAACTCGCTGCTCGATCTGGACGGCGAGGGGGAAACGCGCGCCGCGGCCGCGAAGGCGGAGGACGCCAGCGCACGGCTCGCCGGGGGCGCGGTTCCGCTTTCGCGCTCGGCCGGCGGCGGACGCGTGGCCGGCGTGGCCGGAATCGGCGACATCGCGGCGCCGGGCGCTTTCTCGCTCATCCAGACCTACCGCGCGCGCGGACACCAGGCCGCGGCCATCGATCCGCTCGGCGCGCCCCGTCCGGCGCCCTCCGATCTCGACCCCGCATTCCACGGTTTCACTTCCGCCGATCTCGACCGTCCGGTGGACGTTGAGTTCGCCGGCGTGCGCGGTGGATCGCTGCGCGATCTCCTGGCGCGGCTTCGCGCCACCTATTGCGGCACCATCGGCTGGCAATACCGCCACATCCACGATCCGCTGATCCTCGCCTGGATTCAGGATCGCATCGAGCAGCCGCAATATCGTCAAGAGCTGACGGCCCAAGAGCGCCGCCGCATTCTGGAACGCCTCACCGCGGCCGCCGTCTTCGAGGACTTCATCCAGAAAAAGTACATCGGCTCCAAGTCGTTCTCGGTGGAGGGTTGCGAAGCGTTGATCCCGCTCCTCGACAGCGCGATCGACCTGGCCGACCAGAGCGGCGTGAGCGAAGTGGTGATCGGAATGGCGCATCGCGGCCGGTTGAACGTCCTCTCGAACGTCCTGGGCAAGCCGGCGCGACGCATCTTCCACGAGTTCGACGACGCCGACCCCGAGTTGTGGACGGGGCGCGGCGACGTGAAGTATCACCTCGGCTACTCCAACGACCGCCAGATGCCGTCGGGACGGCGTCTCCATCTTTCGCTCTGCTTCAATCCGAGCCACCTGGAGTTCGTGAACCCCGTGGCGCAGGGGCGCATGCGCGCGAAGCAGGACCGCGTGAAGGACGCGAAGCGCGAGCGCGGCGCGGTGATCCTGATCCACGGCGACGCCGCTTTCGCGGGCGAGGGTGTGGTGCAGGAGACGCTGAACCTGAGCCAGCTCCCGGCCTATCACACCGGCGGCACGCTCCACGTCATCGTGAACAACCAGATCGGGTTCACCACGACGCCGGAGGAGGGGCGCTCCAGCCCCTACGCCTCGGACGTCGCGCGGCTGCTCCAGTCGCCCATATTCCACGTGAACGGCGAGGAGCCGGAGGCAGTCGTTCGCGTCGTGCGGACGGCGATGGAGTTCCGGCGCGTCTTCCGCCGCGACGTGGTCATCGATCTCTACGGCTACCGCCGCCACGGACACAACGAGGGGGACGAGCCGGCCTTCACGCAGCCGCTTCTCTACAAGGCAATCGCGGCGCGGAGGCCGGTCCACGTCCTCTACGGCGAGCGCCTCGTGGCCGAGGGGATCGTGACCGCCGAGGAAACCCAGGCGATGGCGCGCTCGGTGCGCGACATGCTGGAGACGGAGTTGAAGGCGGCCCGCGACACGAAACCGACGCTGCCGTCCGACCCCGACACCGGTCTCTGGAAGCCGTATCGCGGCGGATCGGACACGGCGACACCCGATCCCGAGACCGGCGTCGCGCGCGTGAAGCTGGCGCACTATCTCGACACGACGGCTCGCCTGCCCGAAGGGTTCCACGCGCATCCGAAGATCGCGCGCGCGCTGGAACTCCGCCAGCAGATGGCCCGCGGTGAGAAGCCGCTCGATTGGGCCGCCGCGGAAGCGGCCGCGTTCGCGTCGCTGGTGGACCAGGGATTCCGCGTGCGGCTGACCGGACAGGACAGCGAGCGCGGCACCTTCAGCCACCGTCATGCCGTGCTCCACGACGTCGAGAACGGCAAGACGCACACGGCGCTCCAACACGTCTCGCCGAAGCAGGCCCCGTTCGAAATCGCGAACAGCCCGCTCGCCGAGACGGCCCCGATCGGGTTCGAGTACGGCTACAGCATCGAGTGGCCCGACGGCCTGGTCGCGTGGGAGGCGCAGTTCGGCGATTTCGTGAACGTCGCGCAGACCCTGATCGATCAGTTCCTCGCGAGCGGAGAGGCGAAGTGGCGGCGGCTCTCGGGCCTGACGCTCCTTCTGCCGCACGGCTTCGAGGGGCTGGGCTCCGAGCATTCGAGTGCGCGCATCGAACGCTTCTTGCAGCTGGCGGCGCGCGACAACATCCAGATCGCCTATCCCTCCACGCCGGCGCAGATCTTCCATTTGTTGCGGCGGCAGGTCGTGCGCCCCTGGCGGAAGCCGCTCATCGTGATGACGCCGAAGAGCCTGTTGCGGAATCCGGATGCAGTCTCTCCGATCGAGGATCTGGAGAAGGGGCGCTTCCAGCGGCTCCTTGGCGACGCGGAAGTCCCGGCCATGAAGACGAAACAGATTCTCCTCTGCAGCGGAAAACTCTTCTACGAGTTGGCCGCGGTGCGGAAGGAGCGAGGCCGCCACGACACGTCGATCCTCCGCGTCGAGCAGCTCTATCCGCTATCCGACGCCGCGCTGGAAGGGCTCCTGGGGCCCTACAAGGCGGGGACGCCGGTGACGTGGGTTCAGGAAGAACCGGAAAATATGGGAGCGTGGCCCTACCTGCGCGCGCGATTCGGCGCGACGCTTCTGGGCCGCCATCCCTTCTTCGTGGCCAGCCGTCCCGAGTCGCCGACACCGGCGTCGGGTGCGGCCAGCAGCCACAAGATGGAGCAGGAGCGGCTACTTGCGTCGGCGTTCAACGCGCCGCGCGCGCTCGGCTAGGGCGCACCGCTTGCAGCCACCGCTAGGAAAGGACTGACGATGTCCGTGGAGTTGAGAGTCCCCGAGATCGGCGAATCGATCACCGAGGTTCAGATCGGCGCCTGGCTCAAGGCAGAGGGCGATCACATCGAGCGCGACGAGGCGCTGGTGGAGATCGAGTCGGACAAGGCCACGCTGGAGCTTCCCGCTCCGGTCTCCGGGACGCTGACGAAGGTGTTGGCGAAGAAGGGCGCGATCGTGAAGGTGGGCGAATTGATCGCTGAACTGACGGAGGGGGCTTCGCTGGGAGGCGCCGTGAAGACGCAGACCAAGACTGCCGCGACTCCCACCGCCTCGGCCCCTGCCGCCGTGCCCGCGTCCGCGAAGGCCGCGACGAAGACCGCTCCCACCGCACTTCCATCTTCCGCCGCTCCGCCGCGCGTCATGCCGGCTGCGGCCCGCGCGCTCGCGGAGGCCGGCCTGGCCTCCACCGAGGTCCGCGCAAGCGGCCCCGGCGGCCGACTCTTGAAGGAAGACGTCGCCGCGCACGTCGCGCAACTGGGAACGAAACCGCCCGCGGGCATCTCCCCGCTCGACCGCGTCGAGACCGTGGCGCCGGCCGACGCACGCGGCGAAGAGTCGGTCCCCATGAGCCCCATGCGCGTCCGCATCGCGGAGCGGCTCAAGGCAGCTCAGAACACCGCCGCGCTCCTTACGACCTTCAACGAGGTCGACATGTCGTCGGTCGTCGCCCTCCGCGAGGAGCTGAAAGAGCCGTTCCAGGAGCGCTACGGCGTGAAGCTCGGCTTCATGTCGTTCTTCGTGAAGGCGACGGTCGACGCGCTGATGCACTTTCCGCAAGTGAACGCCGAGATCCGCGGCCGTGAGATCGTCTACAAGAACTACTTCGA
This sequence comes from Candidatus Eiseniibacteriota bacterium, assembly GCA_031421415.1. Taxonomy (GTDB): domain Bacteria; phylum Eisenbacteria; class RBG-16-71-46; order SZUA-252; family SZUA-252; genus SZUA-252. The sequence continues at coordinate 1,559 of JANOOP010000031.1, read as the reverse complement.
CATCGGCATCGCGGTCGGCAGCGGCAAGGGGCTCGTCGTCCCCGTGCTCCGGAACGCCGAGCGGCTCTCCTTCGCGGAGATCGAGACGGCGGTCGCCGATTTCGGCGCGCGCGCCAAGGAGAACCGCATCAACCTGGAGGAACTCTACGGCGGCACGTTCACGATCTCGAACGGCGGCGTCTACGGTTCGCTCCTCTCCACGCCGATCGTGAATCCGCCCCAGAGCGCCATTCTGGGGCTCCATGCCATCCACAAGCGTCCGGTGGCGGTGAACGACGAGGTGGTGATCCGCCCCATGATGTACCTGGCGGTCACGTACGATCATCGCGTCATCGACGGGCGAGAGTCGGTCACCTTCCTGAAGCACATCAAGGACCTGATCGAGCGTCCCACACGGATGCTCCTGGGGCTCTAGGCCGATCATGAGCGCGACCACGCACGACCTTGTCATTCTGGGCGCCGGCCCCGGCGGTTACGTCGGCGCCATCCGAGCCGCGCAACTCGGCATGAACGTCGCCTGCGTAGAGGAGGAGCCTGCTCTGGGCGGCACCTGCCTCCGCATCGGCTGCATCCCGAGCAAGGCGCTCCTCGAGTCGAGCGAGCGCTATTACGAGACGAAGACGGCGCTGGCGGCGCACGGCGTGAAGGTGGAGGGCGTCGTCCTCGACCTCCCCGTGATGCTGAAGCGGAAGGACCAGATCGTCACCGACCTCACGCGCGGCGTGGAGATGCTCTTCAAGAAGAACAAGGTGACGCGCTACGCGGGACATGGACGGATCGCGGGCCTCGGGCGCGTAATGGTGACCGGCGCCGACGGCGCGACGGTGGCTGAACTTCAGGCGAAGCACATCATCATCGCCACCGGGTCGAAGCCGGCGCCGTTGACGGGCTTGGCGTTCGACGGCGACCGGATCGGCTCCAGCACCGAAGCCCTCGCCTATCCCGAAGTCCCGAAGCATCTCGTCGTGATCGGCGCGGGCTACATCGGGCTCGAACTCGGCTCGGTCTGGCTTCGCCTCGGCGCGAAGGTGACCGTGCTCGAGTACCTCGACCGCATTCTCCCCGGGATGGACACCGAACTCGCCACGGAAGCGAAGCGGATCTTCGAGCGCCAGGGCATGACGTTTCACCTCGGCCGCCGTGTCACAGGGGCCCGTGTCGAGAAGAAGGAAGTCGTGGTGGAGTCGGAAGGCGCCGAGCCAATCCGCTGCGACAGGCTCCTCGTCGCCGTCGGCCGCGTTCCGAACACCGACAATCTCGGCCTCGACACTGTCGGGATCAAGACCGACGAGCGCGGCCGGATCCGCGTGGACGACCACTACGCCACGGCGGCGGCCGGCGTCTACGCCATCGGCGACGTCATCGGAGGCGCCATGCTGGCGCACAAGGCCGAGGAGGAAGGGATCGCCTGCGTGGAGCGGATCGCCACCGGCTACGGCCACGTGAACTACGACGCCATTCCCGGAATCGTCTACACGCATCCGGAGATCGCGTCGGTCGGCCGCACCGAGGACGAATTGCAGAAGTCCGGCGTGGCGTACAAGAAGGGGGTCTTCTTC
>JANOOP010000030.1:0-13078 GCA_031421415.1 Candidatus Eiseniibacteriota bacterium | reverse complement strand
ATCGACATCGGCTCCGGCACGCTGCCGCCGTTACCGGCGCTGTCGCCCTGGTGGACGCGCCATTCTTCGAAGCCGTCCTCGCCATACCACGAGTTGTCCGGGCCCTGCACGGCCTGTGCGCCGGCCTGGCCGAAGACGGCATAGAAGTACATATACTGGTCAGCGGTGTAGCCGGCGAAGTACGACGTCGGGATGAGCACTTCCATGTCATCCTCGCCCGAACCGTTGTTGTTGCCCTGGTTCGCGTTGTCGTAATCGAGCCACGTCGTCTGATCGGTCGCCGCGTCCATGTCGTAACGGAGCGTGCTGCCGGTCGCACCTTCGACCGCGGCCACCGTCGCGAGAGAACCGCCGGCCGAGTTCGCCGTCGTCCAAATCTTGATCAGGTCGAGCGACAGGAAGTTCTGACCGCCACCGCTCGGCTCGTTCAGATCGAGCGTGAACGAGAAGTAGTCGATCCCGCCGACCGTCACGACACCGAGGGTGCCCATCAGCACTGAGTGCGTCCACGGATCGCCGCCGCCCACGTTGTCGAGCGGCTCGGCCGTGACCGCGTCCGTGTTGAGACCGTGCTGGATACCGTTGTCGCCGTTCGGCCCGTTGCCCTGAGCCTGCTCGCGGAGGAACGGCTGGTAGACGCCCGTGCCAGCCGGCTGCGTGACGCCGAGCGTCCCGTTCAGATTCGTCCAAATCGTTCCGTCGCCCGAGGTGTACGTATTCCCCGGAGCGGTGAGATCGATCGGATTGGGCGGATACGCGTACGCGGCCGCAGCGCTGAGCAGCATCACCCCAGCACTAAGAACAATCGCCTTACGAACCATGCATGACCCCCAGGAAATTACGAACGCCGTCGGGAATAGACGCTCGTCACCGGACTTTCCCGACGCCTTAGCTACTAACCCCCGATGCAAGGGCGGCGGGTGTGGTGGACAGATGAATACGCGAGAACTATATCAAAATGCACGATCTGTCTCAATCTAAATGTGCATTTACCAGGGCAAATTGTCAGAAAATGGGCCGTCCGCTCTCCTCGATCATCCGCCGTGCTCCTTGAGTTCCCGCCGCACCTCCCCGGCCAGGGGGGAGCGCGGGTAATCCTGTAGGAATCGCCTCAGATAGGCCAGGCCCCGCCGCTCGTTTCCGAACGACTTCGCCGCCTTTGCCGCCTCCAGAAGTACTTGTGCCGTATAGGGATGCTTCGGATCGTTCTGGAGCATCTCTTCGGTGATCTCGTAGATTCCGTTGGAGTCGCGGCCGGCCGCGTAGATTTGTAGCATCTTGACTCGGAAGAGCGGCGCCAGACGTCCCGTGTCGTCCTGCTTTATCAGCGCTCGATAGGTCTCAAGTGCCTTGCTGAAATAGAGTTCCGCGGCCGTTCGCCGCCCTTCCCGGACGTAGTGCTGGATCACGGCCAGCGGCGCCTCCGCGGCGGCGGTGGAGCGTGGATACTTGATAGGGACTGACTCGAACGTCGACTTGGCGCGGGTCCAATCTCCCAATTTTTCCTGAACCATCCCCAGTCGGTAGAGCGAGAGCGGAGCCACCTCGGGCGTGGCTGGGAAGCGCTGCAATATTGCCTCGTAGCGCCCCCGAGCGTCCTCCAGACGCCCCTTCGACTCCATCTGCGTGGCGGCCTCGAACAGGGCGCGCGGCGCGAGCGGCGAATTCGGAAAATCGGTGGCGATGCGATCGAGGATCGCGATTCCCTCCCTCGGATCCTTGTCCACGGTCGCTTTGATCTTCCCCTTCGCGAACGCGACCTCCGCCAGCATCGAGCGGAGCGACGGAGTCGACATGACGAGCCGTTCGAGCGTGTTCGCCTCCTCGAGCGCGCGTCCAACCTGATTGAGTTCCAGGTTCGTGCGGAGCACGCGAGCACGGATCTGGGCCTCGAGTCCGGGAATCTGCTTCCGCTCCAGGAGTCCCTGGTAGTACTGCAGCGCAAAGCGCAACTCGCGGGTGGCCGCCTCGTCTTCGCCCAGGTTTCGGCGCAAGTTCACGATCGATTCGGGAATCAGGAGAATGGGGTCTTCTCCGTTGGGCGGAGGCGGAAGGGGAGGATAGGTGGCCAGGATTCGCTTCATCTGCGCCACCGCGTCGTCGTACCGGCGGAGCCCCTGGTAAGCGGCCACGGCCATGAACGCCGCTTGCCTCGCCGTCGCCGTGTCGGCGGCCGCCTCGATCTGGAGCCGCTCCGCCGCTTCCAGCGCGAGGTCAGCCCGTCTCGCTTCCAGCGCCAGGCGAACTCCGGATGCCTCCGCCGCGCCGATGGTGCGGATCGCGGCGATCCTCCGCTCGCGAGTGCGCTTGTCGCCTTCGATCTTGTGGGGCCCGGGCGCCGACGCTCTGACCTTCATGAACGCTTCGCGCACGCGGAGCAACGTGGTCGAATCTGGCTGCGGCGTGGCGAGGCGCGCCTCCGCCTCCGTCTTTCTTGCCGCGTAGAGAAGCTTTTCGGCGCGATAGACGGCCGCCTGCTCGGCGCCGCCTCCGCAGCCGACCAGGAGAAGGCCCGCACCGAGCACCAGGAGCCGCCGGAACATGTGGTAACGCATCACTCCTCCCCCCGCGCGGACCGGTAGAGACGGGCGGCGGCGCCATACGTGAAATAGGTCGCCAGGCTAGCCACCGTCGCGTAGAGACCCAGAAAGACCGTGATGAGTTCGGGACGGAGGTGGGTCAGGATCAGCCCGCCTTGCCGCTCGAGGACGAACTGCACGATCATCGAGGGGATCCCGAAGAGGATGGCGAACCAGATCGTGACCGGCCAGGAACGGAAGCCGAATCGGATTCCGTAGGCGAAGGCGCGGATCGGATTGGTCCTCGCCTGGACGGCGGCGACGGGAACGTAGAGAAGGAGAATCGTGATGGCGTAGCCGCCCAGCGTGACGGCCAGCCATCCGAGGTATCCCCCCAGCGGCTCGGCCACGACGGCACGGATCGCGGAGGTCACGACGGGAGAGGCGAAGCGCTGCCAGCCCGTGATCGCGCCGAATCCGGCCAGTCCGGCGACCAGCGTCGGAAGGAACGCGCCGACCAGTCGCGACGAGGCGCCCGCGCCGAGGGAAAGCGCGCGATCGGTGCGGGCGTAGTAGCGAAGAAGGGCGAGCGGGATCAGCAGCGCGCCCGGAACCGTGTAGAGAAAACTCTCCAGCCACCCCAGGAGGACCGAGACGTAGCCGAAGAAGACGGGATAGTGGAGGTTGCCTTCTCCGCCCACGAGCCGGGCGAGCGGGGCGATGAGCCCCATGGCCCATGCGCTATGGAGTTGCGTGCACAGGGCAAGGAAGATCCATTCCACGGCGAGCATCCAAAAGAACGGAGCGTATTCCGTCCAGCGGAATCCCCGCGCCGCGTCGAAGGCCGAGCTGAACGAGTCTGCGAATGAAAGCCTCATAGGCTCCCTCGGTTACCGGTTGATTCGGCAAGGCTAAGGCTGGAGACTAACGCTCCATGAACCAAATCGACCAGTACCTTCTTGTGCGCCGCCCTGGCGCGAACCCGGAACGGATCGATCTGCACGCCGACACGCCGTGCGGCATCGGACGCGCCCCCGAGAATTTGATCGTCCTCACCGACTCCTCCGTCTCGCGTCAGCACGCGCGCCTCTTCTCCCGCGAGGACACCTGGTGGGTGGAGGATCTCGGGAGCAAGAACGGGACGAAGGTGAACGGCAATCTCATCGAGGGGCCGAAGCGCCTGAAGCAGGGAGACGGCCTTCAGGTGGGGTCGTTCCAGCTCGTCTTCTCCTCCGAGAGCGCCTCCGCCTCGGCGCGCCTCGCCGACGTGGCCGCGCCCGCGAACATGACGTCGGTTCCCCTGGAGTCGCTCAGCGCCGGGACCGACACGCGCGCCTTCGCCGGCAACATGTCGCCGGAGCGGATCGGCTCGTTCCTGAAGGCGATGGATCGGATCGGCCAGGCGCTGATCGTCCACCGACCGCTGGACGAGCTCTACCAGTTCATCGTCACGCTCGCCTCGGAGGTGCTGCGCGCCGACCGTACCGCGCTCCTCCTGCTGGAGGAGGGGGGCGATCTGACCGCGAAGGCGGTGATGCTGAGCGGCAACGCGACGGCCGGCGATATCGTGGTCAGCCGGACCATCGCGAAGAACACGATCGAGCAGCGCCAGGCTGTCCTGATCGGAAACGCCCTGGCGGACACTCGCTTCAAGGAGCAGCAGAGCGTCATCCAGCAGCGAATCCACTCGGCCATGTGCGTCCCGCTCTGGCACGACACCGACGTGCTGGGGCTGCTCTACGTCGACAACACGGCCGCGGTGGTCCCCTTCGAGGAGTCGGACCTCCGCATCCTCACCTTCCTAGCGCACCTTGCGGCGATGAAAATCCGGGAGACCGAGGCGCACGAGGAGCTGCAGCGCCAGCAGCGGTTGGAGGCGGAGCTAAAACGCGCGGCGATGCTTCAGCAGTCGCTCCTGCCGACCGGCGCGCGGAAGGTGGGACGGATGGACATCGCCGGCAAAAACGTCCCGTCGTTCGAAGTCGGCGGCGACTACTTCGATTTCGTGCCCGGGCCCGACGGCCGCATGATCGTCAGCCTCGGGGACGTGGCCGGCAAGGGGATGGCGGCGGCGCTTCTCATGACCGATCTCCGCGCCACCATGCGCGCCCAGGTCGAGGTGGGACGGCCGATCACCGATCTGACGTCGCGCCTCAACCGCTCCATCTACGAGACCGTCCGGGGGGAGCGCTTCATCACCCTGATGGTGGCGATGGTGGACGGAGAGTCGGGGGAGATCGCGTACGTGAACGGCGGCCACAACCCGCCCTACCTGCTCCGCGCGGACGGAACGCTGGAGACGCTGTCGGTGGGTGGTCTCCTCCTGGGGATCTTCCCGGAGGCGGTCTACGAGACGGCGACGATCACGCTGAAGGCGGGCGATGTCCTGACGCTCTACAGCGACGGCGTGACGGAGGCCCGGAGTCCCGGGGGCGAGGAGTTCGGCGAGGAGCGCCTGGAAGGATTCCTCCGCGGGCACAAGGATCTGCCGCCGGAGAAACTGGTCAACGAGTTGATCGCGGAGGTGGTGAAGTTCACGAACGCCGTCCAGCTGGCGGACGACGTGACCGTCGTCGTCATCCGCTGCGATTCGTAGCCGACCGCTGGGCGCTGACCGCTAATTCCAGATTCCGCTCCACCAGCTTCGAGTGGAGCAGCGTGTCGCGGTAGTTCTTTCGCGCGAAGGCGACGCGCGCCTTCACCATCTGGGCGCGCGCTTCCCGCGCCAGCCGCTCGGCCGCCGCGTTGAGCCGCTCCCCCAGTTCCCCCTTCGCCTGCTCCAGGGAACGCGACGCGCGCTTCAGTGCCTTCTCCGCCGTCTCCTCCCGGACCGGTAGATCGTCGCATTCGCGTAGCAGCGCCAGAACGCCGTCGCGGACCTCTCGCGTCGAGGCGTAGGCGCGGCGGGTCGAGCCGTCCTTGTAGAGTCGCCGCGCGTCCTTCTGGCGCCGCTCCAGCGCGGTCAGGCGCTTTCGATCCGGCGCCGTGCCGGCTTCTCGAAGCACTTCGCGCGCGCGCCCCAGCGCGTCGTCGGTTCGGTCGAGGGTCATCGAGACGTAGTCCGCGTCGTCCTCGGGCGGGCCGAGGTGAACCGCGATCTCCCGCGCGATGCCCCGCGCCTCCATCGTGAGCCGCTCGGCGCGGGCGTAGAGATTCTCGCCGAGCGCCTCGCGGGCCTCCCGCTGGCGAGTGGTCGCCGTTACGAACTCCTCGCGCGCCTTTTTGTTGAACGAGCGGACCACCTTCGCCTTCACGGATCGAAGGATCGGCTCCGTCCGCTCCAGTTCCTGGCGCGCGCGAACGCCCTCGTCGGGAGGCTTCGCGGCTGGTTTCGCGGCTGGTTTCGCGGCCGGTTTCACGATCGGTTTCGCGGCCGGTTTCACGGCGGGCTTGGCATCGATCGCCCCCGTGGGCGCCGGGCTGGCAGCCGGCTCCGATGGCGTGACCGGCGCGGGGACTGCCGCGACGGAGGTTAGCGAGGAGGCAGGAGGCTCGTACGGCACCAACGAGGGTCCCGGCGACGAGGCGGTCGAATCAGGCGCTAGGGCATAGAGCACCAGCGGCGCGACGGGTTCCTCCGATTCCTCGGCATGGGAAGGGGAGCCCTCCCAGACGAAGAACAGGGCAAACGCCATCGCGCTCGCGAGCCCGAGCGGGCGCCAGCGATTCATGGCGCGAATCATGAGGTAGCTGTGTGGTCAATTTCCATCGGTCGATTCCGGCTTGAGTACGGTATGGTCATGAAGGCAAACTCCATGCCAGGACGGAAGTTAGGAATGTAGCGACCGGCGAACTCCATGTGGCCGTTCGGACTGCGGCCCCGTCGCTCCGCGTGGACCCGGAGCCAGCGGCATGCCGCTATGCTCGACTTTGGGCCGCCGCGTACCGGCCGGTACGACCAGATTCGGTCCCCGTCAGGCGCTCGCCGGTCCGGCCTCCGCGGTCTCCGGATCGCTCCCCCCGATCGGAATCGCGTGGCTTTCCATGCGTGAATAGAGGGCGCGACGGCTGATTCCCAGAAGCGCGGCGGCGCGGGTCTTGTTTCCCTGCGCCCGTTCCAGCGCCTCGAGGATCATGCGGCGTTCCATCTGATCGATGCTCAAGCCCATGGAGAGAAGATCGCCGGAGTCGGCGGCCAGCCGCCCCCGCTCGATCGGGAAATGGTGCCGGTCGATCGACCCGGGGCCGGCCAGAATGCAGGCCCGCTCGATCAGGTTCTGCAGCTCCCGGATGTTCCCCGGGAAATCGTAGCTCTTCAGATAGTCGAGCGCCTCTGGCCGCAAGTCGGAGAGCGCTCGGTCGTGCGTCGTGAGGAAGTGGGCCACCAGCGGCGGCACGTCCTCGCGGCGCTCGCGGAGCGGCACCAGGCGGATCGGAAAGACGTTCAGGCGGTAGTAGAGATCTTCCCGAAACTTTCCTTCGCGGATCATCTCCTCCAGGGTCCGGTTCGTCGCGGCGAGGATGCGAACGTCGGTGCGGCGCATTTCCTCCCCCCCGACTCGGACGTAGGTATGGTCCTGGAGGAAGCGGAGCAGCTTCACCTGGATGCTCTGCGGCAACTCGCCGATCTCGTCCAGGAAGACGGTACCGCCGTCCGCGACTTCGAAGCGGCCGGGCTTCGTCCGCACCGCCCCCGTGAACGCACCGCGCTCGTGTCCGAAGAGTTCCGATTCCAGGAGATTCTCCGGCAGGGCCCCGCAATTGACCGGCATGAAGGGCGCCTTGGCGCGGTGGCTGGCCGCGTGGATCGCCTGCGCGAAGACTTCCTTCCCCGTTCCGCTCTCCCCGCTGATGAGCACGCTGGCGTCGGTCGGGGCCACCCGCTTCGCGAGATTCAGGGCGTCGCGCATGGCGGCGCTCTTGCCCACGATCGAGTCGAAGCGATGGACGTGGATCTGCTCCTGCAGCGTTTCGATCCGCCCCTGAAGGAGCTGCGAGTCGGCCTTCAGTTTCCTCGTCTCGAGCACCTGGCGAACGCGGACCGGCAGTTCTTCCAGGAGATTGTCCTTCAGGATGTAGTCGGAGGCGCCTTCCTTCATCATCTGGACCGCCTCGCGCGTGTCGCCGAAGGCGGTCATGAGGATCACGTCGGGCAGGTAGCTTTGGGCGCGCGCCTGGCGGAAGACTTCGATGCCGCTGGCGCCCGGCATGCGCATGTCGGAGACGACCAGGTCGAAGACGCGATGGCGGAGCTCGTGGATCGCGGCATCGCCGCCCAGGGCCACCGACACCTCGTACCCCTGCTCCGCGAGCGTCGTCTGGATGAGGCGGCAAAGATTGTCCTGATCTTCCGCGACGAGAATCCGCTCGGCCATGATGCGTTTCGCTCCCTGGATGTCTAGCCGCCCTGGACCGGGAGGCGAATTTCGAACTGCGCGCCGCCCCCGGGGGCGGCTCCAACTGTAACCGATCCGCCGTGCTCCGAGACGATTCGTTCCACGAAAGCGAGGCCGAGCCCGGTCCCCTTGGCGCGGGTCGTGAAGAACGGCTCGAAGATCTTGCTTCGCAACTCGAACGGGACGCCGGGTCCCGTGTCCTCGAAGTAGAGGCGCGCCTGCCCGCGGCGCTCCAGCACGCGAACTCTCAGCCGGCCGCCGCCGGGCATCATGTCGCGCGCGTTCAGCGCGAGGTTCAGGAAGACGTAGTGGAGCGCGTGGGGATCGCCGTCCACCAGGAGCGATACGGGTGCGTTCCACTCGAGTTCCAGCGAGATCTTCGAGCGATCCAGCTCCACGCGAAGGATGTCGAGCGACCGGAGGAGGACCGGCTTCAGGGCGAACGACTCCGGCTCCCCCTTCGGGCGCCGCGAGAGGTCGAGGAAGCTCTGAACGAAGCCCCCCATGCGGTCCACCTCCTCGTCGATCATCCGGAGAAGATCGGCCCGCTCCGCGGCCGGAAGCGCATCGCCGCGCTGGAGGCGGGAAGAGGCCCCGCGAAGCACCTCGAGCGGATTCCGGATCTCGTGCGCCACGCCGGCCGCCACCTGCCCGATCGTGGCCAAGACGTCGTTGTGGCGCAGGTTCTCCTCGATCTGCCCCAGGTGTCCGACCGTGCGGACGTACCCAAGCCCGATCAGGATGACCAGGAGCGACGCGAAGATCGCGGTCCCGTAGAGCGAGGTCCGGATCAGGGTGAGCGGCCGAAACGCCGCCGACGCCCCTTCGACGACGACGGCGCCGAGCACCGAGCCGTCGGCGTCGGAGACCGGCGCGTAGCCGGAGCGGAGGTACTCGCCGTCCTTCTCGTAGAGCGCCGAGTGGGCCGCCTCGCCGATGAGCGCGCGCGCCAGCGCCGCCTGGTCGAGCGTGAGCATGTCGGGCTCGAATTTGAACGGCTGGCGCAAGCGGAGAAGCACGCGCGACTGGGCGTCGAGGAGGACGACGTTCGACGCGTCGGCGCCCTCGGCCAGCTTCCGCCACTCCCGGCGGACATCGTCGGCGGCGTCAATGGCGTCCATCTGCGACACGAAGTCGAGCGCGCTGGTGTCGGCCAGCGCCTCGGCGGCGCGCCGGGGCGGCGCCGCTTCCCCGGTGGCGGCCGCGTCCGCCAGCCGACCCAGCGCGGCGAAATGCTCCGGCTTCACCAGGAGCCCCGCGATCTGGGCGGTCCCCTCCAGGCGCTTCCCCAATTCCTGATCGAGGAGCCGCTGCGAGGTGCGAATGGAAAGGAAAATGGTCGCGTTCACGGCGAGCACGAGCGCGCCGAGAAAAGCTAGCGTCCAGAGGACGCGCGGGCGGAGCTTCTGGATATTGAGGAGCATGGCGGTGCGCCGGAGCGCGAAGCGCTAGCGTACCGACCGCGGAGCCGCCAAGTCAACGAAGGCGAGTCCCCGCCGGCTGTGATAAGTTCGGCGGATGACGATTCGCGACTCCGTCGCGCTTCCCCTTCTCTTCGGCGTGCTCTCGGGCGCGCTCGCCGGGATGATGGGAGTGGGCGGGGGAATCCTTCTCGTTCCGCTTCTTCTCCACTTCCTGCACCACTCCCAGCACGAGGCGCAGGGGACGTCGCTCGCCTTCGTCCTCGCCGCCGCCGTCGTCGCCGTGGTCCCCTACGTGCGAAACGATTCCGTCCCGTGGGGCCTGGTCGGCATCCTGGCGCTGGGCGCCGTTCCCGGAGTCATGATCGGCGCCGCCGTCGCCCGGAGGACCCCCGCGGGAAGTCTGCGGCTCTGGTTCGGGCTCGCCGTTCTCGCCGCCGCCGCGCGCCTCCTGCTCGCGCCGCCGTCGGGGCTGGGCGGCGCTCCGTGGCCGCCGATCTGGAACGCGCTCCTCGGCCTCGGCATCGGGACCTTCGCCGGATTGCTCGGCGTCGGCGGCGGCGTCTTTCTCGTCCCCGCGCTCGTCCTGGGCCAGGGGCTGAGCCAGCACACCGCGCAGGGCGTCTCCCTCGCCCTCATCGTTCCGATCGGATTGGTCGGAGCCGTCTCGTATGCTCGAAGCGGCCATGCGAGCACGCGGCTTCTCCCGGCCCTCCTGGCGGGAGGGGCGCTGGGAGGGTGGTTCGGCGCCACGCTGGCCCACGAACTCCGGGCCCCGGTTCTTTCACGTATCTTCGCGCTCTTTCTCGTCGTGGTGGCGGTTCACATGATTGTCGGTTCCCGCCGTCCCGAATCGCCAGCGGCTACGCCGCAAGCAGGAGGATCGATATGACGGACCGCCATTTCGCACTCGCTTCCCTCGCGTGGCTCGCCTTGGCGTTCTCGCTGCTCCAGGCGGCGCCGGTCGCCGCCGCGAAGGAACCGCCGAAGGGTGCCGCCGGAGCCGCGTCGAAGCGCGCCGCCCCGAAGGGCGCCGCCCACTTCCCGGTGATGGAGAAACGCTTCGAGCAATTCGTCCGGCGGTACGTCCACGCGGGTTTCGCCTTCGATCCGGCCCACGCGACCAGTTCGGGCATGCACGCGTTCGACGCCAAGCTCCCGGACTACGCGCCGGCCGCGGTGGCGCAGGAGGAGCGGCGGATCCGGGTGGCGCTCACGGAGCTGGAGCAGATCGACCGCGAGCAACTGGACGAGATGGGGAGGATCGACTTCGACCTCTACCATCGGACGATCCAGGGAGACCTCTTCGAACTGACCGAGGAGCGCCGGTGGGAGAGCGATCCCGGCTTCTACAACGTGGGCTGGACGCTCGATCCGCTGATCTCGCAGGAATTCGCCCCGCCCGAGGCGCGGCTGCGAAGCATCGTCGGCCGTCTGAATGAGACGCCCCGCTTCCTGGCGCAGGGCCGCGAAATCTTGAATAAACCGCCGCGGCTCTTCACGGAATTCGCCATCGACGAATTCCCCGGCGCGATCTCGTATCTCGAAACGACGATTCCGCGCGCGTTCGCCGCGGTGAAGAACCGTGGGCTCTGGAGCGAGTACGAGGCAGCCTTGAAGGGGGCGAAGGCGGCGATGGAGCAGCACGTCGCCTGGATGAAGGAGACGCTCCTTCCGCGGAGCGACGGATCGTTCGTCCTGGGCGCCGAGCGCTACCGGAAGAAGCTCTACTACGACGAGATGGTCGACACGCCGCTCGACACGCTTCTCTCCATCGGCGCGCGGGAACTCGATCGCCTGGAGAATCGCTACCGCGCCTGCGCGGCGAAACTGGTGCCGGGCGGCACGGTCGCCGACGCGCTGGCGAAGGTCCGCGGCAATCATCCACCGAAGGATTCCCTCGTGGCATTTGCGTCGCGGCTGCTGGAGCAGCAGCGTGACTTCTCCATCTCCTCCGGATTCCTGGCCATGCCTTCCGAGGAGCGCTGCACCGTCCGCCCAACCCCCGAGTTCGCCGCCAGCCGCTCCTTCGCGTCGCTCGACTCGCCCGGCCCGCTGGAGACGAAGGGGCGGAAGGGCTACTACAACATCTCGCTGCCGGCCGCCGACTGGGATTCGGCGCGCACGGAGCAGTACCTCCAGGGCTTCAGCCGGGGACCCCTCTCCTCGGTGTCGCTCCACGAGGCCTATCCCGGCCACTACGCGCACTACCTCTACGGCCGAAACGCCACGTCGCTCGCTCGGAAGACCGCGGGTTGCGGCTCCTTCGCCGAGGGATGGGGCCTCTACGTCGAGGAGGCGATGCTCGACCAGGGATACGGAAGCGGGGATCCCGAACTGGAGTTCGGGATGTTGAAATGGGCGCTCATTCGCGCCTGCCGATTCCAGGTGGGAATCCGCGTCCACACGAAGGGGATGTCGCTGGAGGAGGCAACGCAGTACTTCCAGGATCACGCGGGAATGGAACCGGTGAACGCGCAGCGCGAGGCCTACCGCGCGGCCTTCGACCCGACCTACCTGATCTACACGCTCGGCGCGCTCCAGATCCGAAAACTCCGCGACGACCTGAAGCGGGCGCAGGGCGCCTCGTTCGATCTCGGCAGGTTCCATGCGACGATCCTCTCGCAGGGGTCGCTGCCGGTGGCGCTGCTGCGGCGGATGCTCCTCCCCGAGGAGGGATCGTCGCTCTAGCGCCGTAACGGCCGCGGGGCGAGTGGCGGAAATGAGACGACTTCTTCTCTGGCTCGAGAGCGATGCCGAAGCCTGGCGGATTCCGGACGCCGAGGTCGCGGCGTTGCGGCGCGACTTCCCCGATCTGGAGGTCGAGCGCGCGGAGAGCGACGCCGCGTTGGCGGAGGCGATCGTCGACGCGGAGATCCTCTTCTCGTGGCGCCCCGACGACACCGTGATGGCGCGTGCCCAGCGGCTTCGCTGGCTCCACGTTCCGGCGGCCGGAGCGGGCGCCTACCTGACGCCCGCCTTCCGCGCCACCGGCGCCGCCCTTACCAGTTCGCGCGGCGCCCACTCGATTCCCATCGCGGAGCACGTGATCGGATCGCTCCTGGCGCTCGCACGCGATGTTCCCCGCGCGCTGGACGAGCAGCGGAGCGCCGAGGGAATGAACCGCGAGGGATGGTGGACCGGGGAAGGAATGCCGCACGATCTCCACGGCAAGACGCTCGGGATCTTCGGCTACGGTCTGATCGGGCGCGAGGTGGCGCGCCGCGCCGCCGCATTCGGAATGCGCGTCATCGCCCTGAAGCGCCATCCCGAGACACCGCGCACGTGGGACGAGCCGCTGCTCGACACGCTCCGGCTCCCACGCGAGGAACCGCCCGTCGCCGCGTTCCTGGGGCCGGACGAATTCGAGCGACTGCTCGAGGAGAGCGACGCCCTGGTGCTCTCCGCCGCGCTCACGCCCGAGACGGAAGGCCGATTCGACGAGGCCGCGTTCGCCCGCATGCGCCGGGGCGTCTGGTTCGTGAACATCGCACGGGGAAGACCGGTGAAGGAGGAGGCGTTCGCGGCGGCGGTGCGGGATGGACGGATCGGCGGGGCCGCGCTCGACGTATCGGCCGTGGAGCCCTTGCCGCGCGAGAGCGAACTCTATAGGCTCGATCGCGTGCTCTTGACGCCGCACGTCTCGGGCGTGTCGCGAGACTTCTGGCCCCGGGCGATGTCGCTCTTCCGCGAAAACCTCGCGCGCGACGGGCGCGGCGAAGCGTTGTTGAACCGCGTCGATCCGGCGCGAGGCTACTGAGGAGGAGCGGCGTGGCGGCACCCCTGATCGGCATCGCCCCCA
>JANOOP010000029.1:0-8499 GCA_031421415.1 Candidatus Eiseniibacteriota bacterium | reverse complement strand
CCGAGAGGATGTTCCCGAGCGTGTAGCCCTGGAACACGCCTCCGATTCGCCCCGCGAACCAGTGGACGTCTTGGAGCACGCCGTTCCGATCGTCCGGCACGGGCCGGCCGACGTCGGCATCCACGCGAAGGAGCGAGCGCTCCACGCGGTTCACGGCTCGCGTCTTTTCGAGGAGAGGCCGGACGCCGGCAAAATCGTTCGCCGGCCGCGCGACCGTCCACGCCTGATAGCTCTCGGCCTCGTGCGCCTGGAACTCGGCCACGAGGCTCGACGGCCGGCGCACGGCCAACTCCCAGTTGCGCCGGGTGACCCGCACGAGCGACGCCTCGTCCGAATCGAAGGGGAGCGACTCGGTCTCCTTCGACGCGGCATCGAGGAGCCGGCCCGTCTCGGCCGCCGTGAACTGCTCGTGCGCGAGCCTCGACAACGTGGCGGTCTGGCGGCCGCGAGCGGGCGCGCCGCCGGGGGGCATATAGGTGGCCTGATCCCATTGGAGCACAGCCGTCGCCCGGTTGAGATCGTCCACCTCGAGCAGGCGTACGTTCAGTGCGTCATAGGCCTTCAAGAAATCCTCCAGCCATGATCAGTGCCTTCGCGTTCATGGTCCCATCCGGAATGTGCCCGTCGCGCGGGTCATGTTTCCCGCGCGGTCCGAGGCGACGATCACGACGGCGTGCGTCCCCGGCGCCGGGGGCTTGGCTGGACGCCAGCGCAGCCGACCCGCGTCGGGATCCCACTCGCTCGGCGCTTTCCGACCGTCGATCTCGAAATACGACCGGCCCGCATCGACACCGCTCCCCTCGTCGGAGACCGACGCCTCGACAGCCCAGCGGCTGTACGGGCCACGGCTCGCCGGCGGGGCGGCTGGCTGAAGAAGCGCGACTCGCGGCTCCTCTTCGTCACGGAAGAGCGCGAAGCACCCCAGCCGCCGCGAATCGCCGCTCACCTCGCGCGTGACCGAATCTCGGCGGGCACCGACCCATTGCCAGCCCCCGGATTCGAGGCGGTAGAGTCCGACTCGATCGAGCGGCGTCGCGGCTGGCGCCACGATGGCGATCCGCGCGGAGCGGCGAAGAGGAAGCGCCGAAGGCTCCACTTGCCAGGCGCGGCCCACCGGAATGAGGCCCTTCTGCTCGCGCGCCGGAACCGCGTAGGTCAGAACGGTCGCGTCCTCGAACAGCGACGCGGTTCCGAAACCCACCCGCAGTTCGCCCGTCTCGTCCGCGAGTCCGAAGGAGTCGGCCGCGGAAGCGTGCCGGGCCCACACGAAGCCACCGCGTTCCGATGCTGTCGCGCCCGAGTGATCGGCGCGCATCGCGAGAGGGAGTCGCACCGTTCGAATCGTTGCGTCCTTGGAAATCGAAAACGTCGCCGACCAGTCGCCGCCGGCTCGCGTCGCGCCCCGCGCATCGCCCCCGATTTGAAGGTCGAGGCGACTCTTCGCCGCGCCAACCGGAAAGCCGACGCGCAGGAATCCTCCCGGCAGCGAGGCGAACTTGACCGATGCGTCGTTCCACGGCTCCTCGCCGCGCCACCATCCGGGGTTCGAACGTGGTGGCGGCCCCGCAGGGCGGAGGACGACGCGCCGCTGGGCCACGCCGCCTGTCAGATCGCGCGCCCATCCACGGCGCGCGCGCGGCCGATCTCCCGGGCGGATCTCGATCGTCCCTGCTTCCTCTTCGGCCGGGGCATCCGCGCTCAGCACGCGTGGGCGGAAGCCGGCAACGGACCAGAGCACAAGTCCCTTCCTACCGGTGACGCGGCCGGCATCGTAAACGTAGTCGGCCTCGGGCATGTCGGTGGCCCACGAAACGCTGTCGAACCGGCATTCCGTGCGGCGGCCTTTCCATTCAAGGCCCACGCGCCACGGCGCCGTCCGCGATCCGCCACGGGCCGTCTGGTCGTGCGCCCTGACGATGGCCCGCAACCGCCCGATCGCCCGCACGGTGTCTGTGCGGGCGAGACTCACCGTGTGGGGCCCGTAACGCCCCTCCACCATCGAGGCGTCGTCGAGCGGCTCGAGCGTGAGGTCCACGAGCGTGGGCGGAACGCGATCGGCGATCGCGAGCCCGGCGCGGGACGGATGGTAGACGACATCGCCACGCCGAATTTCGAAGTGCAGGTGCGGCCCGCCTGCCCCGCTCTCTCCGGTCCAGGCGATGACGTCCCCCGCACGGACGGGAAATTCCCCGCGTCGGGGCCACAGGTCCTGCTCGTACTGTCCCGTCGAGTCCTTCCTGTGCTCGACGAACGTGGCGAGCGATCCGGCGAACGCGTCGAGATGCCCGAATTCGAGGATTCGCCCGTCTCGGGTACGCAGATATAAGGCGCGGCCGTAGCCGACGCCGGAGCTTCGCACGCGCTCGATCCAGCCGTTCTCCGGGGCGAGCACCGGGCGCCCCGTGCGGCGCCGCGTGCCGAAATCGAACCCCGCGTGGAAGTGCCCGCCACGATAGTCGCCGAAGCCGCCGTTGAGGATCAAGGCTGTGCCGAGGGGGGCCCGGTGGAGGCGTGCCGCGAACGGGGGTGGCGGGGCCCCATTCCCGCCGGGCGATGCGGGGGCCGGCTCCGCCGGCGAAGGCACGGCGCCGCGCAGCACCGGGGCGACACTTACGAGGAATAATCCGATGGTCACGAAGATCCTGACGACTGCCTGTCGCGTTCGCGCCATCCGGCGGACTGTAGCACACGTACTCGCGGTTGACGGCTCCCTCCCCCGCTGCTACACTTCGTCATGTGGCGAATTGACGAAAGGATCCGCCGTGCGTGATTTCGAACTGGCGCTGAAGGCCGCGGGCGATCCGACGCGGACGCGCATCCTGAAACTCCTGGAGGGTGGCGGACTCTGCGTCTGCCAGGTGCAGGCCGTGCTTGGCCTCGCTCCCTCGACCGTTTCCAAGCATCTCGCGATCCTCAAGACGGCGGGGCTCGTCGAGGACCAGCGAGACGGAAAGTGGATCGAGTACGCCCTCGCCCCCGAGGGACGGAACCCGTACGCGAAGAGCGTGCTGGCGATGCTCCGCGGACCGCTAGACCGGGACCCGGCCGTGGCCGCCGACCGCAAGCGGCTCCGCGAAATCAAGGCCATTCCCCTCATGGAGCTTTGCGCGGCCACGCCGGCCCGCGCGAAGGCCATGACCCTGCCGAACCGGAACCGCCCGCGCCGGAAGGAGCGTCCGCGTGCCTGAAGCGACCCCCTCCCTTCTCTTCGTCTGCGTCGAGAACTCCTGCCGCTCGCAGATGGCCGAGGGCTTCGCGCGCGCGCAGGGGCGGGATCGCGTCCTCGCCCATAGCGCGGGATCGCGCCCTTCGGGACAGGTGAACCCCCGCGCGACGGAGTTCATGGCCGAGAAAGGCGTCGATCTGAATCTCCAGCGCTCCAAGGGGCTCGACGACTTGCCGGCCGTGCGATGGGACTTCGTGGTCACCATGGGCTGCGGCGATGCCTGTCCCCACCTCCCGGCACGGCACCGGCTCGATTGGGACATCCCCGATCCGAAGCAGCTGGACGACGACGGATTCCGCGCGGTGCGGGATCGAATCGAGGGGCTGGTCCGAGAGCTGATGGGGACGGCCATGGGCGCGGGCGAGAGCGCTGCCGGGAACGCGGAGTAAGGCGATGGCCGATTTGCCAACGCCGGCGAAGCGCCTCACCTTCTTCGAGAACTACCTGACTCTCTGGGTCGCGCTCTGCATGGTGGTCGGCGTGCTGCTCGGCAAGCTGGCGCCGGGCGTCGTCGGCGCGCTCCGCGCCGTGGAGTTCGGCGAGAAGAGCCAGATCAACGCCCCGATCGCCCTCCTGATCTGGCTGATGATCTACCCGATGATGCTGAAGATCGACTTCGCGAGCATTCTCGGCGTCCGCCGCCGCCCGGGCGGCATCCTCGTGACGCTCTTCGTCAACTGGCTCGTGAAGCCGTTCTCGATGGCGCTCCTGGGGTGGGTCTTCTTCAAGCACCTCTTCCTGCCGCTCATCGGCCCGGAACTCGCCGATCAGTACATCGCGGGAACCATCATCCTGGCCGCGGCTCCCTGCACGGCGATGGTCTTCGTCTGGTCGCACCTCACGGACGGCGATCCGGCCTACACGCTGGTCCAGGTCTCGCTCAACGACCTGATCATGCTCGTTCTCTTCGCGCCGATCGTCGGGCTCCTGGTGGCGGGAGCGAGCAGCCTGACGGTGCCGTTCCAGGTGCTCCTCACCAGCGTCGTCGCCTTCATCGTCATCCCCCTCGCGCTCGGGAGCCTGAGCCGGGTGCTGCTTCTTCGGACGAAGGGGCGCGGATGGTTCGAGCGCGTCTACCTCCCCTTCTTTCAGCCGATCACGACGATCGCGCTCCTCGCGACGCTAGTCCTGATCTTCGCGTTTCAAGCCGACAACATCACCGGCCGCTGGTTCCACGTTCTCCTGATCGCGGTCCCGATCCTGATCCAGGTCTATTTCAACGCCGGACTCGCCTACGGGCTGATGAAGTGGTTCCGCATCCCGCACAACGTGGCGGCGCCGGGAGCGCTCATCGGCGCCAGCAACTTCTTCGAGCTGGCTGTCGCGGTGGCGATTACCCTCTTCGGCCCCGACTCGGGTGCCGCGCTCGCCACCGTCGTCGGCGTGCTCGTGGAGGTTCCGGTCATGCTCTCGGTCTGCGCGTTCTGCAACCGGACCCGCCACTGGTTCCCCGCCCCTGCGGCTTCCCCGGTGGGCTTGGCTGAATAGGGCGATCGTTCCGAATCAGCCCCGCCCCATCCGCCCCCGATACTCCCGATCCCACGCCGCGGGGACGCTTTCCCGAGGAGAATACGGCCCCGGAGCGTAGCGCCGCGAGGCGACGCCGAGCTGGCTTTGCCCCACGATGTCCCAATCCTGCCGATTGGTGAGGTCCCAGAACTCGATCGCGTCGCGAATGTTGTTGTCGGGGTCGGCGAGGGTGTCGGGATGGAAGAGCCATTCCGATTCCACCTCCGTGCGATCGACCGCGAGCGGGCGGAGGATGTAGTAATTCACGTAGTCGGGCTGAAGGCTCAGGAGCATGTTCGGCATGATGGAGTAGTAGAAGGCGCGATTCCGGCCCTCCTCGAGGATGTCGTCGCTCACCAGCCTCCCGCAGGCCCTCCCGCTCATCGTGGCGCTCTGATTCGGCGCCTTGATCTCCATGTAGCCGCCGAGGAACGGGCCCTCCGTGAGATCGTTCGCGCCGCTCAGGTACGGAAGGACGGTCGCCAGTTTCGGATGAACGGTCGGGCAGTGGAGGCACTCGGAATAGTTCTGGAAGACGAGTTTCCAGTTCGCCTTTACGTCATAGACGACGTGGTGCCCCACCGCGAGCCCGGGGAGGCCGAATCTCGCGAAACGGCCCTGGAGCGGCGCCCATGCCGCCTCGAATGGCGTGGGGTTTTCGGCCACGTTCACGAACAGGAATCCCTCCCACTCCGCGAGAACGGCCTCGTGAAGCGGATAGGCCTTCATGTCGAAATCGGCGGACTCCTTCATGTGCGGAGCTCCGACCAGTTTTCCATCGAGCGAGTACGTCCACGCGTGATAGGCGCACTGGATCGAATCGTGAAAGCGGCCCGACGCCTCGCGGCAGATGCGGGTGCCGCGGTGGCGGCAGATGTTGAAGTAGGCGCGCGCGCGCCCGCTCTTGTCGCGGACGACGAGGATCGACTCGCCCGCGATCTCCCGGAGGAAGAAGTCGCCAGGCTCTCGCAGCCGCGACGCCCGTCCGGCGCAGTTCCAGCCGGTCGCGAAGATCCTCTCGCGCTCCTCGCCAAAAATCGCGTCGGAGGTGTAGTACTCGCCGGGGAGCGTTCGCGCTCCCTGCCGGTAGCTCGTCGTGGTGGCGCGAAAGTCGCTCACGCGCGCCCGGTCCCGCCGCGGCGATCGCCGAGAAGGCGATTTGCCGCCAGCCACCCCGCGCCGCCGAGGATTCCGGGCCCGGGATGCGTTCCGACGCCGCCGAGATAAAGTCCCGCGATCGGCGTGGCGTGGCGGCCCCAGCCGGCGACGGGGCGCATGAAGAGAATCTGGTCGAGGCCCAATTCCCCCTGCGTGGGCGCACCCTCGCGAAGTCCGAAGCGTTCTTCGAGGTCTTGGGGCGACATCGCGACTCGGTGACGGACGCGCGCGCCGAACCCTGGCGATACCGCTTCGATCGCCGCCGTCACCCGGTCGGCCAGCGCGTCGAGCCGCGCTGGATCCCACGCGGCGCCGTCGCGGAGCCGGTAGGGCGCGTAGTGCACGCGAGCGACCAGGACGTGCCTGCCGCCGTCGGCGAGCGCCGGCGAACGCAGCGTCGGGAGCGTGATCTCGACATGAGGATTCTCGGAGACGTCGCCGTACTTCGCCGCGTCCGCCGCCTTCTCCAGGGCCACGACAGTCGGCGTGAGCGAGACCACTCCCGCCAGGGCCTCTGGCGCGACGAGCCCCGGGAACAGGGGAATCGAGTCGAGAGCGAACATCACGACGGCCGTGCAGCCGCGATAGCGAATATTCCCCACCGCGTGCATGAACTCGGGATCGAGCCAGACGGGATCGACCCACTCGAGGAGAGTCCGGGTTGGATCCGCCGTGGAGAGGACCGCACGGGTCGCGATCTCCTCCCCGTTGGCGAGGACCACGCCCGCCGCGGCATCGTCGCGGACCGTGACCCGCGCGACGGCGGCGCCGGTCCGAATCGTGACGCCGGCGCGGCGTGCCACCTGCTCGAGCGTATCGGTGAACGCCCGGGGACCGCCGCGCCACGGAAGCCGCCCGCGCATCGACCCCCTGGGCGCACCCACGAGATAATGGAGGAGGACGAACCCCGTCCCACCCGAGCGCGGGCCCTGGCGGTAATCCTGGATTCCCCGGGTCGCCACGGCCGCCTTGAGCGGCGCGGATTCGAACCAGTCGTCCAGCAGCTCCCACACCGAGAGCGGGAGCGTGCGAAGGAACTCGATCATTCCCTCGCCGCCGAGGGCGCGGTACTTGAGCCCGAGGCCGAGGAGCCCGGGAACGTCGCCGAGCGAGGTCAGGCCGACATCGGGCGCGGGCGTCCGATAGAGCTGGCCCAGAAAGTCCGCCAGACGGTGTACCTGGCTCGTGAACGCCGGCCACTTCGCGGCGTCGGAGACGGAATGTGCGCGAATCGCCTCCGCCGCGCGCTCCGCGTCGCGCGAGAGCGTCAGGAAGGAGCCAGGGCCGATCGCCACACTGAGCGGAGCATCCGCCGGGTCGGCCGCGAGAGACTCGAGGCCGAGGCCGCGGACGATGGCCGGAGGAACCCAGCCCGGATCCTGCCCCAGCGGCGCCGCGCGGAAGCCGGGAGCGAATTCGATGACGGCGCCTTGGCCGCCGAGCGACTCCGCCCGCTCGAGGAGAAGGACGCGGAGTCCCGCCCTGGCCAGCCGCGCCGCCGCGACCAGCCCGTTCGCGCCCGCGCCGATGACGACGACGTCGAAGGCGGCGAAGCGGGCGCCACCGATCCCCGTCGCGCTCACGCTGTCGTCCTCAAAATCTCCATCGCCGCGAGACGCCCCGAGGCGCCCATGATCCCGCCGCCCGGATGCGTCCCCGCGCCACACTGCCAGTAGCCTCGGATCGGTGTGCGGTACTTGGCCCATCGAGGCGCCGGTCGAAGGAAGAAAAGCTGCTGCAAGGCCAGTTCGCCCTGGAAGATGTTTCCCTCGGAGAGACCTGTCATCTGCTCGATGTCGAGCGGCGTGAGGACTTGTCGGTGGAGAATCAGCGACTTGAGATTGGGGGCGTAGCGGGCGATCGTGTCGACCACCGTGTCACCGAACGCCTCCCGCTTCGCGTCCGTCCAGCCGCCGTTCAAATGGTAGGGGGCGTACTGCACGAAAACGCTCATCACGTGCTTCCCGGGAGGCGCCATGCTCGGATCGATCATCGAGGGAATGACGATGTCCATGTAAGGATTCCGCGAGAACTCCCCGTACTTGGCGTCATCGTAGGCGCGTTCGAGATACTCGACGCTGGGGCTGATGGAGACCGCCCCGCGAAGATGGGGTCCCTCCCCGGGAAGACAGGTGAAGTTCGGAAGCCCCGCCAGCGCCAGATTCACCTTCCCCGACGAGCCGCGGAACTTGAACCGCCTCACCGCCTCGACGAGCGATCCGGGGAGATCCTTCGGATCGACGAGGCGCGTGAAGGTGAGCCGCGGGTCTAGCCCCGAGACGACGATCTTCGCGGAGATTTCCTCGCCGCCTTCCAGGACGACGCCGGTGGCCTGGCCGTTCCGCACCAGGACCCGCTCGACCGCCGCACTCGTGCGAATCGTCACGCCGTGCGCGCGCGCCGCGCCGGCGATCGACTCGCTGATGCCGCCCGTCCCGCCCTTCTGGAAGCCCCACGCGCGGAAGGCGCCGTCGATCTCGCCCATGTAGTGGTGGAGGAGCACGTAGGCCGATCCGGGCGAGCGCGGCCCCAGGAACGTGCCGATGATGCCGCTGGCCGACCGGGTGGCCTTGAGCGCGTCGAACTCGAACCACTCGTCCAGGTAG
>JANOOP010000028.1:0-5162 GCA_031421415.1 Candidatus Eiseniibacteriota bacterium | reverse complement strand
ACAGCGACGTCTACGCGCAGCATCTGGACGCCGCCGGGAATCCGCTCTGGGGAGCGAACGGCGCCCTGGTCGTGTCGCAGACCGGAGGTCAGGAGTCGCCCGTTCTCGCGAAGGACGGAGCGGGCGGCATCATCGTCGCGTGGCAGGACAGCCGCAGCGGCCTCTATGACATCTACGCGCAGGCGCTGAACTCCGCGGGCGCCACTCGGTGGGCCGCCGGCGGCATTCCACTCTGCACCGCGACCGGAAATCAGGTGCTCCAGGTCGCGACCGAGGACGCCTCGGGCGGCGCCATCATCGCGTGGCGGGACCTCCGTGGGTTGGACAGCGATATCTACGCGCAGCGGGTGGACAACTTGGGAACCGCGCTCTGGGCCGCGAATGGCGCCGCCGTCTGTAACGCCATCGGGACCCAGAACGATATTCGCATTCTGAGCGACCAACAGGGGGGCGCGTTCATCCTCTGGCGCGACCGCCGATCCGGCGCGACCTCCGATATCTACGCACAGCGTGTGGGCTCGGACGGGACGATGCTCTGGGCGGGCAACGGTGTCGCCCTCGTCAGCGCGGCGCTCGACCAGCTGAGCCCCGTGATGGTCAGCGACGGGCGCTACGGATTCATCGCTGCCTGGCACGACTTCCGAAACGGTCTCGACTACAACATCTACGCGCAGCGGATGCGGCAGAACGGGATCCCGGCATGGTCCATCAACGGCGTGCCGCTTTGCGTCGCTGATGGCAATCAGCAGCTGCCCGTGATAGCCACCGACGGCGCCGCGGGTGCCATTGTGGCCTGGATCGATCCCCGGACGGACGCCCGCGGCGACGGCTACGCGCAGCGGGTGGACAGCCTCGGTGTGGGGAAATGGATCAGCAACGGCGTCGCGGCCTGCGCCGCCGATAGCACCCAATTCGTGCGGATGATCGTCGCCGACAAGTCGGGCGGCGCCATCATCGGCTGGGACGACGACCGCGCCGGGTTCCGGGAAGTCTTCGCGCAGCACCTGAACGCGAACGGCGCGCTCCTCTGGGCCCCGCTGGGGCTCAAGATCGCGACCGGCTCCGGCCAGCGGAATCTCACCTCCGCGGTCGTCGACGGGCAGGGCGGCTGCATCTTCGCGTGGGAAGATTTCCGGAACGGGCCGACCAGCGACATCTACGCCTACCGGGTTACCTCGATCGGAACGGCGGTGGAAACCGCGGCGGCCCCGGCAGCTTCGGTGCGGCTCTACCCGGCGCGGCCCAATCCGTTCAATCCTCACACGATCCTCTCGTTCCGGATCGACCAGGCGGGGCCGGTGCGGCTCGCCCTCTACGACGTCCAGGGCCGGCTCGTCCGAGAGCTCGTCCGCGGCGACCGTCCGGCGGGAACCCACGACGTGGCCTGGGACGGGACCGATTCGCGGGGGATCCCCTGCGCGTCGGGCGTCTACTTCGCGCTCCTCCAGTCGGGCTCGACGCGCCGCCAGACGTCTCTGACGCTACTTCGCTAAACGTCGCACCCGCAACGACCTCGGTTTCCTCGCCGGCGTCCGGGCAACCGGATTGACTCCCGGCGGGGAAACCGATAATGTTTCCGCATTCGGAATGCTGTCATCCTCTCGCTGGCAACCCCCACTCCGGACACAAAATCTGAGGAAGCGTGGATCTTTTCGAGAAATGTAACGATTTCACCGAGCATCGGTTGGCCCAGCGGGCCGGCATCTATCCGTACTTCCTGCCGATCTCCGAAAACCACGGCACCGAAGTCACGATCAAGGGCAAGCGCCTCATCATGGCGGGGTCCAACAACTACCTCGGCCTGACGAAGCACCCCAAGGTGATGGCGGCCGCGGAAGACGCCATCAGCCGCTTCGGCACTTCCAACAACGGCTCCCGCTTCCTGAACGGCACCCTCGAATTGCACGTGCAGCTCGAGGAGCGCCTGGCCACATTCATGCGCAAGGAAGCGGCGCTCGTCTTCTCGACCGGTTATCTAACGAACCTCGGCAGCATTTCGGCCCTGAGCGGCAAGGGCGACGTGGTGATCCTCGACAAGGAAGCCCACGCCTGCATCGTGGACGGCGCCCGCCTCGGATATGGCGACGTGAAGCGCTTTCGCCACAACGACGTTAAGGATCTGGAGCGGGTCCTCGCGGCGGTTTCTCCCAAGGCGGGGAAGCTGGTCGTGGTGGACGGGCTCTACTCCATGGAGGGCGACATCGCGCCGCTTCAGGAGATCGTTCGACTCTGCAAGGAATTCGACGCTCGGCTCTTGGTGGACGATGCGCACGGCATCGGAGTCCTGGGCGACCGCGGGGCGGGCGCCTGCGACGCCGCGGGCGTGGAAGACCAGGTCGACCTGGTCATGGGAACGTTCAGCAAGTCCTTTGCGTCGCTCGGCGGCTTCATCGCGGGTCCCCGGAGCGTTCTCGACTACCTGCGGCATCACGCGCGCGCGATGATCTTCTCCGCGAGCGTCACGCCCGCCAGCGTCGCCGCCGCGCTCGCCTCCCTCGACATCATCGAGAGCGAGCCGCAGCTTCGTGAACGCCTCCGCACCATCTCGCACAAGATGCGGAGCGGGTTTCGGGCGCAGGGTCTCGAGGTGGGGAGCGGCGAGGGAACGCCCATCGTTCCGATCTTCATCGGCGACCGGATGAAGACGATGCAGGTCTGGCGGAAGGTCCTCGATCGCGGCGTCTTCGTGAACGCCATCGTCGTACCGGCTGTCCAGCCCGGGCGCGACCTCCTGCGGACGTCCTACATGGCGACGCACCTGGACGAGCAGCTCGACACGATCCTTCGTGTGGTGGGTGAGGTGCGGCAGGAAGTCGGTCTCGAATTGGTCCCCAAGGCGAACTAGGCGGTCGCGAGCAGCGTGGACGTCGTCCCGGTCGAAGGTCCGCGCGCCCTAGCCCACTTCATCGAGTTTCCTCTCGACGTCTATCGCGGCAATCCCCACTGGGTCTCGCCGCTCCTCTCCGACGAGAAGGCCCGCCTCACCCCCGGCAAGAACCCTTTCTTCGAGCATGGCCAGGCCTCCTATTTCCTGGCCCGCGACGGCGGCCGGATCGTCGGCCGCATCGTCGCCTCCACCGACCGAAACCACGACGCGATCCACGGCGAGCGCCAGGGCGCGTTCGGCTTTTTCGAGGCGCGCTCGGCCGAGGCCGCGACGGGGCTCCTGACAGCCGCGGAATCGTGGGCGCGCGGCATGGGGGCGACGATCATGCGGGGGCCGCTCTCCTTCACCACGAACGACGAGTGCGGGCTCCTGGTCGAGGGATTCGATCGGTCGCAGCCGCTCCTCATGCCCTACAACCCTCCCGAATACGCCGGCTGGATCGAGGCGGCCGGATACCGGAAGGCGAAGGACCTTCTCTCGTTGACGCTCGCGGGGCCCTACACGCCGACCCCGACGTTTCAGCGGATCTCCGAGATGGCGCGCCGCCGCTCGGACGTTGTGACGCGCCCGATCGACATGAAGCACTTCGACCAGGAACTGGCGCGCGTGAAGGCTATCTACAACGGCGCGTGGGAGAAGAACTGGGGATTCGTGCCGATGACGAACGCCGAGATCGACCACATGGCGAAGCAGCTTAAGCCGGCCGTGGTCCCCGAGTTCATCCGCTTCGCGGAGGTCGAGGGACGCCCCGTCGCGTTCCTCCTCTACGTGCCCGACGTGAATCTCGCGCTGAAGGCGGCGCGCGGCCGGCTCCTCCCGTTCGGCATCTTCCACCTGCTCCTGGGGCTGCCGCGAATTCGCGAGGGGCGTCTCATGGCGCTCGGCGTCCTTCCGGAATTCCGGCGCACCGGGCTCGCTCCGGCGCTCGTCACCGATCTGGGTGAGGCTCTCAACCGTAAGGGATACAGGCTCTCCACGATCGGCTGGACGCTCGAGGACAACGACGCCGTGAATAACCTGGCGTTGAACTACGGCTCCACCCGGAGCGCGGTGCACCGGATCTACGCCAAGCCGCTGGCCGCGTGAGCGAGCCCACGTCTCCGGGCGAAACCGAACCGCTCCGCGCCCCCGCGCCCGACGCGCCGCTCGCGGTCGTGACCGGAGCCTCGGGCTTCGTCGGGAGCCACATCGCCGACGAGCTGCTCGGCCGCGGCGCGCGCGTGCGCTGCATCGTGCGGCGCTCCTCCTCCCGGCGCTGGCTCGAGGGGAAGCCACTCGAGATCGTCGTCGCGCCGCTGGAGGATTCCGCGGCGCTGGCCGCCGCGGTGGCCGGGGCGACCTGGATCGTTCACGCCGCCGGACTCACCAGCGCCAGAAGTGCGGCCGAGTTTCACGAGGCGAACGTGGGGGGCACCGAGCGGATGCTCCGCGCGGCGCTCACGGTCGGTCCGGGGCTCCGCCGCTTCCTCGTCATCTCCAGCCAGGCCGCCGGCGGACCCAGCCATGACGGGATGCCGGTCAGCGAGGCCCATCGGCCGCGGCCCGTCTCGGCGTACGGGGAGAGCAAGCTCCGCTCGGAGGAGCTGGTGCTCCAGATGCGAAACCGACTCTCGGTCTGCTCCATCCGCCCGCCGGCCGTCTACGGCCCCCGCGACGAGGCGACGCTGAAGCTCTTCGTGGCGGTGAAGCGCCATCTGCAGCCGGTGCTCCATCGGGGGGGGAAGTTCTCGCTGGTCCACGTGCAGGACCTCGCGCGCGCCTGCTGGCTGGCGCTGGAGGACGATCGCGCGGCGGGGGAGATCTTCTTCGTCGCCGAGCCCGACGCCACGAACTACGACGAGATGGGGAAATTCGCGAAACGAGCGCTCGAGACCTGGGCGGTTCGGTTCGAGCCGCCCGCGTGGCTCCTCACGGCGGGCGCGCTCGCGGGGGAGGCGATCGGCGCGCTCACGAACCGGCCTCCGTTCCTCTCTCGCGCGAAGCTCCGGGAGATCCAGGCCGGCGACTGGATCTGCACTTCGGTGAAGATCCGTGCGCGCCTCGGGTGGAGTCCACGGATGCCGATCGAGGAGGGGTTCCGCCAGACGGCCGCGTGGTACCGCGAGGCGGGCTGGCTGTAGGGGAAGAGGCCACCGCGCCGCCTAGAAAATCGAGAACTTCAGATACTTCTTCGGATTCTTCTCGATCTCGCTCATGAGCCGCTTCATCGACGAGACCAGCGCGGCGGTGTCGTCGTAGAGGGTGGAATCGGCCATCAGGCGTCCCACGTTGCCGC
>JANOOP010000027.1:0-4163 GCA_031421415.1 Candidatus Eiseniibacteriota bacterium | reverse complement strand
GCCCACGATCACCAAGGACGGCGTGACCGTCGCCAAGGAGATCGAGCTCGAGGACCGCTACGAGAACATGGGCGCCCAGATGGTCCGTGAGGTCGCTACGAAGACCTCCGACATCGCCGGCGACGGAACGACCACGGCGACCGTTCTCGCCGAGGCCATCTTCCGTGAAGGCCTCCGCAACGTCACGGCCGGTTCGAACCCGATGACCATCAAGCGCGGGATCGACAAGGCGGTGAAGGCGATCGTGGAAGAGCTGAAGAAGATGTCGAAGCCTGTGAAGGATCCGAAGGAGATCATGCAGGTCGCGACCATTTCGGCCAACGGCGACGAGGAGATCGGCAAGATCATCGCGGACGCCATGGAGAAGGTCGGCAAGGACGGCACGATCACGGTCGAAGAGGCCCGCTCCATCGACACCACGCTCGACACGGTCGACGGGATGCAGTTCGACAAGGGCTACATCTCGCCCTACTTCGTGACGGACAAGGAAGGGATGGAGTCGGTCCTGGACGACGCCTACATCCTGATTTACGAGAAGAAGCTTTCCAACATGAAGGATCTCCTCCCGCTCCTCGAGAAGGTCGCGCAGAAGGGCAAGCCCTTCTTGGTGATCGCCGAGGACGTCGAAGGTGAGGCGCTGGCCACGCTGGTCGTCAACAAGCTCCGCGGCACCCTCTCGGCGTGCGCCGTGAAGGCTCCGGGCTTCGGCGACCGCCGCAAGGCCATGCTCGAGGACCTCGCGGTCCTCACGATTGGCAAGCTCATCACGGAAGATCTCGGCATCAAGCTCGAGAACGTGACGATCGAGGACCTCGGCCGCGCGAAGCGCATCACGGTGGACAAGGACAACACGACCATCGTCGAAGGCGCCGGCAAGCACGCCGACATCCAGGGCCGGATCGCCCAGATCAAGAAGCAGATCGAGGACACGACCTCGGATTACGATAAGGAGAAGCTGCAGGAGCGTCTCGCGAAGCTGGCGGGCGGCGTGGCGGTCATCAACGTCGGCGCGGCCACCGAGACCGAAATGAAGGAGAAGAAGGCCCGCGTCGAGGACGCGCTCCACGCGACCCGCGCTGCCGTCGAAGAGGGAATCGTCCCCGGGGGCGGTGTGGCGCTCATCCGCTGCATCCCGGCCGTGGACAAGCTGGAGCTCGTAGGCGACGAGCAGGTCGGCGCGGCCATCGTGAAGCGCGCGATGGAAGAGCCGCTCCGCCAGATCGTGAACAACGCCGGGCTCGAGGGCTCGGTGATCGTGGAGCACGTGAAAAAGCTGAAGAAGGCGTTCGGCTTCAACGCGGCGACGGAGGTCTACGAGGATCTCATCGAAGCTGGCGTGGTCGATCCGACCAAGGTGACGCGCAGCGCGCTGCAGAACGCGGCGTCGGTGGCGTCTCTGCTGCTGACGACCGAAGCGCTCGTGACCGAGATTCCGGAGAGGAAGAAGTCGTCCGCGGCGCCGCAGGGCGGTGGTGGCGGCGGCTACGACGACATGTACTAGTCGTCAATCGTCGCCTCGCGGGGAACCGCGTTGTGGGACTCGGTGAACCGTTGAGGTCGATGATGATGAGGGGGTCGGAACCCACGGAGGGGACCGGCCCCCTCGAGTTTTTGGGGCGCTACTTCAAGACCGCGAATCGACCCCGGACGTCTTCGCCCGGTAGGGTCACTTGGTAAAAGTAGATTCCGCTCGAGAGTCGAGCGGCGCCGACGCCGACACTGGACATCAGCGGAACGTCGAGGTACCTCGGGCCCGGCACGAAGTTGTCGTAGACCACGTGTGCAAGCCGCCCCTGCACATCGTAGAGGCGTACCGAGACGCGACCCGGCGAGGGCATCCAGAAGGAGAGGACCGCTCCGCCGCGTGCAGGGTTGGGAGTCACCCTCGCGTCCCCGGCGCGATTCTGGGGAACTACGTCGAACGTGGATGCCCCTCGGAATTTGCCACCAGCAGAGAAGCGACCTTCGATCACGACATCGCGAGATTCAAGGCCTGCCCGCAGTCCGGCAAAGAGTAGACGCAGGTCCTCCTTCGAGAAGCAGATCGGAAGTTCATCGATGCCGTTCCCGTCACGGTCGCCCGAGGGCGCGCCAGCCTCCATGGAGCCGGGGATGGTTTCGATGCTCTCCGTGCCCGGCGACGATTACCTCGATGCGGAGCGGATCATGACCAGGCAAGACCCGTGACCTCAGAGGCTTGATCGCTGGACGCCTTGCTCGGAGATTGGAGGGCCTGCCGACGTTCCCATCTTCGCGAGGGGCAGCTGTATCCCCGGCCACGACGGATCGGGCGCAGAAGGGCGAAGGGACAAGAAACGTCAGCACGATGACCAGGATCCACGGAAAAAGACGGGTCCGACGGCAAGTCTTGGTGCGCATCAAGCCCTCGGATTCGGGACGATCGGGGAGTCGATTCAACCTCACCATACCGTACCGCACTCGCGGGGGTTATTCGAGGTACTCGAAGTGGCAGCCGGTGGTACTTCGGTACCCGCTGGTCGTCGGAGCGGTGGACTCCCACTCGGCCAGGCGGTAGAGTGGCCTCACGTCCTGTTGGACGGGAACGGCTAAGATCGCTTCTGGCGGCATGCGTCGGGGGGGCGTGCCGACGAACCTAGACATGGAGGAACACCCAATGAACCGCCCACGCGCTTCCGCATCTCTCGCCCTCGCCGCCGCGCTTCTCCTCCTTTTCGCCGTCGGCGGATGCGGCGACGACTCCAGCGCCGGCAAGGACCTCCAGGTCACGAACGCGGCCGATAGCTTCCAGTTCCAGGTCACGGACACCAAGAGCTACAGCCACACGTACAGCTACACCTGGGCGAACTCGGGAGCCTCGGCCACGGTCAATCAGTCGAGTTCCATCACGGGCGGCGACGCGACGCTCATCCTCAAGGACAACACGGGGACGACGGTCTACTCGAAGAGCCTGAAGCAGAACGGCACGTTCACGACCACGGCGGGAGTGGCCGGCAACTGGACGATCCAGTTGCTCGCGAACAAGGTGTCGGGAACGCTGAACTTCCGCGCGCAGAAGCTCTAGAGAAGGGTGGCGAGGGGGCGGAGTCCCGGCCCGTCGCCGATTTACTGGGGGATCTGCTCGAAGAGCGCCTTCACCAGGCCGTCCATCGACTCCTGGAAGAACTCCAGGCTGTCCTTGTCGCTCCCGGCGAACTCGGCGGCGTAGACGCGGACGTTGATCTGATCGTAGGGAAAGAGCAGGAGGAGCGCCAGCGCGAGACGAATCACTCGACTCCTTTTGGCGGGGTCGCGGTTGCCACGGCGCTTATGCGCACCGTCTGAACGTCGGAGAGCTTAAGGAAGAGGAACTGTGGCCGCTCGATGCCGTAGTCGGCGAGCGCCACGGGAAACTCGGTCTTGAATTCCAGGCGCTCCGGAGGGGGCGCGGGCCGATGCGTAACCTCTACCGCGATCCGGATCCGGCGGCTCACGCCGTGGAGCGTGAAGGTGCCCTCGACGTCGAGCGTGGTGGGGCGGTCCGACGCCAGGGCTGTGACCGGGCGGCCGGGGATGCCCGCCCCTTCGAAGACCGCCTTCGGGTACTTGGCAGTCTGAAGGTGATTCTCGCGCATGTGGGTGTTTCGCATCTTGATGCCCGTGTCGAGGCTCGCAAGCTCGACTTCGAAACGAACCGTGGCCGTGTCGCCGATGGCGGCTGGATCGACGGTGATCGTCCCCTCCATCCGATTCGTCTTCCCCTCGAACTTCTCCATCGCGGCGCGCGAAACGAAGACAACCTTTGTCTCCTTCCCGGGCCGAACCACGAATTCCGCGGCGTGGGCCAAGGAGACGGCAAGGGCGCTAAGGCTAGCTACGGCGCCCGCCGTGGCGAGCAACGTCGCGATTCGCTGACTCAACTTTCCTTGTATCAAATTCACCTCAGTAGAGAATGTGCAGTTGAAGAAGCGTTTCCACGTAATCCTGTCCACCGTAGAAGGGTCCGTCGTCGTATTCGATGCGCCTCACCAGTCCCTCGAGCGCCAGATAGGGGTAAGGCATGGTGAAGACGCCGCCGCCCCAGCGCGATTTCGCCCCCGACTGTAGATCCCGATCGGGGTCGAAGAAATCGTACGTCGCCTTGAGCTCGAGACCCCGATGAAGGAGGTAGGTCAACTCGTGGGAGCTGGCGACGCTCTCGATCG
>JANOOP010000026.1:0-1822 GCA_031421415.1 Candidatus Eiseniibacteriota bacterium | reverse complement strand
CGCCACGCGGCGAACTGCTTCCCCAACGTTCCCGCGATGGCCGGCATGGGGAGCGTGGTGCCCGGAATTGTCGCGTGCTTCACGCCCCAGTCGATCGTCTCGCCGAAGTCGAGCATCGGCGAGTCGAGCACGGCGCGCGTTACGCGCGATGCCAGCGGGGAATTTTCCAGAAACGCGGCGACGATTCCGCCTCCCATGCTCGTTCCCATCAGGACCACGTCCTCCGCGCCGTTCGCCATCGCGTAGCGGACGGCCGACTCGGCGTCGTGCCACTCGGTCAGGCCGTAATGATAGCGCCCGTCGGGGCTCGCGGGCGCGCCGGAGTCGTTTCGGTAGGTGATCACCAGCGCCGGGAAGCCGAGCGAGTGGACCACGGCGAGCGCGCGGAGCGCCTGGCGTCGCGAGGCGCCCTTGCCATGCACGAACACGACCCACGTGGAACGTGTGCCGGCGATCTTCGAGGCCGGTGCCGGGCCGAGTTCGGTCTCGATCGCCACTTCCCTGAAAGGGATACCGCGCGCGCGGAGGGGATCGCCCTGGTAGGCCTCCAGACGGAGATCGACGCTGTCGCCCTTCGCGGGAATTCCGTCGAAGGGCGTGAAGGCGCGGACGATTCGCGTGCCGTCGCGGCGGAGGATGGCGCCGACGCGGCCGCTCCCCCCGTTCCAGAATAGGCCCCACGCACCTTCGCGCGCCAGGCGGCCTCGCTCGTCCCGGATCGGCGCAAGGGTGATGCTGGTGGAGTCGACGGCGGCGACGAGGGCGTCGTCGTATTGCTCCGGGCCGCGATCGTAGGATGCGAGGAGCGCCTCGTGGTGGATCCGCCCGGAGACGTGCCATCCCAGCGCCGCGAGGAGCGCCAGAACGACGAGCGCCGCCGCGGAACCGACGGCAAGGAGCCGCCTCACCCTCGGCGCGCGGGGAGGGTTCGGACGAGGCGCTCCACGGCGCCGAACATCCAGAGTCCGGCCCAGACCAGGAGCGGTGCGAAGCCGATCAGGATGTAGGTCCGCGAGAGGGGACTCAGGCGCTCGGCCAGGGGCGCGGGATCGAACCAGCTCGCGAGGGTGTTGCCGAGCTGGGTTCCGAGCGAGTGCATGGCGACCGAGACCGGGAGGGCGACGCTCTGTCCCGCGTCGAACCGGATCGCCGCCGGCGTGAGGACCAGGACGACGGCCGCGGTGGCGGCGACGGCGAAGCCCGGCTCGGAAAGTAGTGAGATCCACCACCGGACGCGCGTTGTCTCCGGGATGGCGGGGAGCGCAAGCGGGCTCTCGGTGCGGACCTGCTCCATGACTCGGGCCGTGAAGGCGGCCCCCTCAGTAAGCGAGGGCGCAGGGAGCGCGAGCGCGCGATCCATCGCCTCGAATGATGCGAGCGCCTTCGCGCATGCGGGACAGGAAGCGGCGTGCGCGCGCGTACCGGCCGCGCCTTCCGCTGGCAATCCCTCGTCGAGCCAGCGATTAAGATCGTCACACAGGGTCATGCTCATGCTCCTCGCTCGCCTCTCGCTCCTCGCGGAGCCAGCCTCCCCGGAGCGCCGCGCGGCGTCGCCGCGAAACGCTCCCAGCGATCTCCACGCGCTGACGAAGGCGTCCTGCGCGACCTCTTCGGCGTCGGGGGCCGAGCGGGTCAGGCGGAACGCCAGTCCGTAGGCGCGGTCGCGGTAGCGATCGACCAGCGTGGCGAACGCCGCCGTCTCCCCGGCGCGGCAGCGCGCCAGGAGTCCCGGCTCATCCAGAAGGAGGGGCCGGTCGGCGCCGCGCCCCCGAGGGGCCTCCATCATCTGCTCCTTGGACGGGCCGAGCTGGTGCGCCGGTTT
>JANOOP010000025.1:0-1659 GCA_031421415.1 Candidatus Eiseniibacteriota bacterium | reverse complement strand
CGTAGAGGTCCCTGGCCAGCGCGTCCCGCCGCTCGTGGCGGATGGCCCGCTTCTCCTCGGAGAGCGTGTCGCCGCCGACCTCCTCCTGCGTCACGATCCCCTTGGCGGAATAGCAGGTACGGGCCGTCGCCACGGCGTTATCGAGCGGCCGGGCGAACGCCTGAACGAGCGTGACCTCCGGGGGGCCGGAGCGGAACGGGGCGACGGTCGGGGACATCGGGACAATTGTGGGCCCTGGCTGGACCCAAGTCCAGAGCCGCGGACCCCCTTCGGCTCCTTCGAACGGCCCCTACGCCTTGCGCGGCGAACTGGCGGAGGGAATCATCCGCATCGGCGCGAAATCCTCGATCACCATCACCGTGGCCGCGCGCGCGGATGGAGTGCGCCCGCCGCGGTCATCGCCACGCCCAGTGCCAGCAGCAGCGCCCATCCAGTCACACGATTCATCCGCGCCTCCTCCCGAAGATCCGACCCACCGTCTCCGCGACCGACTTCACCTCGGGGACGCGCAGCACCGTGCACGCGGCCAGATAGACCACCGTCGCGGCCAGGAGCGCCGCGCCGACCACGAGCGCGCGATACGGCACGCCGGCTGCGTCGTGTCCGCGGGTGAGCGCCGTCGCGGCCGACCATCCCGCGCCCGCCGCCAGCGTCGCCGCGACCAGGATCCGTGTCGCGGCCGCCACGAGCGACCGCGCGCCCATGGCGCCCAGCTTCTGCCGCAGCGCGTAGAAGAGGAGCGCGAAATTCAAAACCGAGCCGATCGACGTGGCGAGGGCAAGTCCGGCGTGCTGGAGTGGCCCGATCAGGAGAAAGTAGAGCCCGACCGTCACCGCGATCGTGATCATCGAAATCGTGACCGGAATGCGCGCCATGCCGAGCGAGTAGAACGCCGGCACCATGACGCGCACCGCCGAGAAGGCGGCCAGCCCCACGGCATAGGCCCAGAGCGCGTGCGCCGTCTGCGCCGTGTCGGCGGCGCTGAAGCGTCCGTGCTGGTAGAGGAGCGCCACGATCGGTTCCGCCAGCGCGATCAGTAAGAGCGTGGCAGGAAGCGTGAGGAAGAGGACGAGCCGGAGCGAGAGCCCGATCGTCGCCTTGAGATCGGTCATGTTCTTCGCCGCTGCGTGGCGCGAGACCTCCGCCAGCGTCACCGTGGCGATGGCGACGCCGAAGAGACCGATCGGCAACTGCATCAGTCGGTAGGCGTAGTTCAGCCAGGAGACCGAGCCCTCGGGAAGCGTCGAGGCGAGAAACGTGCTGGTGAAGACGTTCACCTGCGCCGCGGCGATCCCGATCGTGGCGGGCGCCATGAGCGTGACGACGCGGAGCACGCCGGGATCGGTGAACGAGAGAATCGGCCGCCACCGAAAGCCCTGCTCGCTCAAGGCGGGGAACTGGATCGCCAGCTGCCCCAGCCCTCCCAGGAGCGCGCCGAACGCCATGCCGACGATTGGATCGAGACCGAAGCGAGGCATGAAGGGCGCGACGGCGAATCCGGAGACGATGAGGCCGAGGTTGAAGAGCACCGGGGCCACGGCGGGGATGAAGAAGATCCGCCTCGTGTTCAACACGCCCATCACCGCCGCCGCCAGCGATACCAGCACCAGGAAGGGCGTCATGATCTGGGTCATGCGCGTGGTGAGTGCGAGCTTCCCT
>JANOOP010000024.1:0-25253 GCA_031421415.1 Candidatus Eiseniibacteriota bacterium | reverse complement strand
CATCGGAGGACACCGTGACCATCACCGTCACCACGCCTCGGGCCGACGACGTCGTGCTTCTCTATCATCACGATCGCCGGGCACGGCTCGCCAACAATGGGGATGGGACGTATACCGGGAAAATCCGCGCGGGGCTCTTCTCCGGATGGCGTCATTTCGGGGTGAACGTGCTGGCGCGCGGGACGCTCTTCGACGACGCGGCGGCCTACGACTCGAAGGCGTGGATCTATCCGTACGTGGCGATGGGCGGGCCCGACGTGGACTATCTGCCGTAGGGTTGACGAAGCGGGAGGAGTAACAAGTGGCAGCCGGATCACCCCGCCGACGTCGTGACGCGGAAGGAACTGGCCTCGAAGTTTCAGGGTGGAGCCACAGGCTTGTCCGCGCGTTGGCGCGGGGCGGGCGGCTCCTCGAGACGTTCGCTAGGTTCAGTTCTTCGGCGACTTCACGACCGCCGCAGGGATCCTTTCCGGCTGCCGTTGGGTTGAAGCCGGTCCATTACATCGCTCATCCCTCCATCGGGCGTTGGACCGCCACCCGATTCCACTCTCTATTGGTGGCACACACCGTGCCTGATGAGATGCTCGGAAGCGGTGCGGCCAAGCGCGCTGATGACGGCCGGTTGCGAAGTTCGGCTCTCGCGGGCGGCTCCGGCCAGGCGCGGAAATCCTGACAGGGTGGCAGGCGATGGCTGCCGCTGGCAGGCCCAAGGGAGCGCGCGCACTCGAAATGGCTAGAACCTCGACGAGGTGAGTTTCACGTCCGAGGCCGCCCACGTCTTCCGGAAGCGCGCCTCCGCGGCATCGGCCTCCACGCTCTTTCCCTCCGCGCGAAGTGCGTCGGCCAGACCGCGCAGCGACCACCCGTTCTCGGGGAAGAGCTTCAAATCCTCGCGGTAGACAGCTTCAGCCTCCGCGGCGCGACCCACCTCCAGGAGGACGGCGCCCAGCGACTGGCGCGCCGTCATGCTCCACGGCGGCGGCTCGTCGTACTGCAGCGAGTCCTGCATTCCCGCGGCGCGCCCCAGGAGCGCGATCGCCTCCTCCGCCCGTCCCGCCCGCGCGGCCAGCTCGCCATCCAGGAAGGTGAGCGCGAACTTCATGAGCGTCGGGCCCGCGGCGAGGCCCCAGTAGAGCCCCTCCGCCGATGCCGCGATCGCCGCCAGGCTGTCGCGCTCCACGGCCGCTTCCGCCGGACACCGCATGGCCGCGTAGGCGAGGCCCCGCGCGAACCGCCAGGCGCCGCTCGTGAGGCGAAGGTCCGCGGGCGGGGCGGGTTGATCCAGAATCTCCGCCCACCGGCCGAAGCGCGGCAGCGTCAGGAACGGCGACCCGGTGAAGAGCTCCATCGGCTGCATCTGCCGGGCCATCTCGAACGGCGCGCGTTCTTGAAGGTGGCGAGCGGCCTCGACGGCGTCGGCGCTTCGCCCCATGGAGCAGAGCGCCGACCAGCGCATGTGGATGTTGTGGTTCGCGTACATCATCGGATAGATGCCCTCGACCTTCCATCGGTCGATGTAGGCGCGATCGACGTCCATGGCGCGCTGGTTCTCCGCCGCCCCCTCCTCGTAGCGCCCGACTCGTAGATAGATGTGCGTCGGCATGTGGATCAGGTGCCCTGCCTCGGGTGAAATCTTCCGCAAGCGGTCGGCGGCGGCCTCGGCGCGCTGCGGGTAGGGCGAGGCCTCGAGCGTGTGAATGTAGAGATGGAGCGCCCCGATGTGATCCGGCGCGCGTTTCATCGCCGCCTCCAGCCGCGACACGATCTCGGTCGCGCCCGGCTTCGGCTCCCCGCCGGGCGTCCAGAGATCCCAGGGGCGAAGATCCATCAGCGCCTCGGCGCAGAGGACGGCGGCGTTCGCGTCGGCCGGGTACTTCTTCGCGAGCGCCCGCATCGCGTCGGCGTAGGCTGAATCGCGCGCCGCGCGGCTCTCGCCCACGGGCTCGGCGTAGCGCCTGGCGACGGCCTCCACGTAGTCGCGCTCCGCGCGCGGCGCCCTCGCGGCCCGGGTGCGCGCCTTGGCCAGGGCGTCGAGGGCGCGCTGCTCCGCCTCGGGCGACATCGGCAGGTTGATGTTCGGACCCAGCGCGAGCGCCACGCCCCACCAGGGCATCGGCGACGACGAATCGGCGCGGGCCGCGGCTTCGAAAGAGCGGATCGCCTCGTCGTGGTTGAAGGCGAAGCAGAGGCCCAGTCCCTGGTCGAAGAGCCGCTGCGCTGTGGCCGAGCGCGTGGCGATCTTGTGATGAACGGCGACGCCCCGGAAGATCGGGACGTCGCTCGAGGCGGCGGCGCGGCCGTTTCCGTGCTGGTGCTGCGCCGGCACGGTAGGCGCGATCAGCAAAGAAGCGAGGACGACCAGAACTTCGAACGCGATGAACCATGCACGACCCATGGGGGGACCCTCCTTTCGGACCGGCTCAGCCTAGCAGGGGCGTCGACGATCCGCTATAGTGGCTCCGCCTCGAATTCACGTCCATGGAGGAGCTTCGGTTCCGTGTCGCTGGCCCGATCGTTCATCACCTGGCTCTCCAATCGCCGCGCCTTCACGCGTGCCATCGGTGGCACCGGCATGCGACTCGGCTTCGCGCGCCGCTTCATCGCCGGCGAGACGCTGGAGGACGGTCTTCGCGCCAGCGCCGAGCTGAACGCGAAGGGATTCCTCGTCATCCTGAACCAGCTGGGGGAGCACGTCGCCGACCGCGCCGCGGCGGAGGCGTCGTTCGTTTCCTACCAGTGGATGCTCCGCGAGATCGCCGATCGAAAGCTGAACGCCTTCGTCACGGTGAAGCCGACGCAGCTGGGACTGGGAATCGATCCGGCGCTCTGCCTCGACCTGACGCGCCGCCTGGTGGCCGATGCCGCCGCCCGGGGAAACTTCCTCGAGATCGACATGGAGGACTCCCCGACCGTGGACGCCACGCTGGCGCTCTATGAGGGAGTGCGGCGCGACCACGACAACGTCGGACTGGCCGTGCAGGCGTACCTCTTCCGGACCGAAGCCGACCTGAAACGGCTCCAGCCGCTCCATCCCAAGATCCGGCTGGTGAAGGGGGCTTATCTGGAGTCGGCCAGCGTCGCCTTCGCGGCGAAGAGCGATGTCGACGAGAACTTCATCAAGCTGATGAGGATTCTCTTCGCCGACGGATTTACGCCCGCGATCGGAAGTCACGACGAGCGGATGATCGCCGAGGCGCGCGCGCTGGCGAAGGAGTTCGACCGCGCCCCCGACAGCTGGGAAGTGCAGATGCTCCACGGCATCCGCCGCGACCTGCAAGATCGGCTGGTGCGGGACGGCTACCGCATGCGCGTCTACGTCACATTCGGCACCGAGTGGGTGCCCTATTTCATGCGGCGCCTGGCCGAACGGCCGGCAAACCTCGGATTCGTCTTGAAGAGTCTGTTGCGCGGACGCTGAGAAGGGGACCTGATCGACGCGTCGGACGAGCTGGACTGGCCCACCCCGGCCCGGCCGACCCCGAAGGCGTGGCTCGAGGCCCGCGCCGCCCTCAAGGCGGCCAGCGACGAGCTTCGCGCCACCATCGCGCGCCTATCCGACCGGAAGCTCCAGACGAAGCAGCCTGGCGCGTCGGGGACCTACTACGAACTAGTCCACGGCCAGCTGCAGCACGCCCTCTACCACGCCGGCCAGATGGTTCTCCTCCGAAAGGCGCGATGATCTAACTCATTGCAGTTCATGGCGCTTTGGGCTATGATCCGCAGGTCGCCGTGGAGGTCGGAGCAGCCCAAAGAGAGCCCATGAATCGCGCCAAATTCACGACGACCACCCCCCAGCACATCCTCGCGCTCCACTGGATCCTCCGGATCGCCTTCGTCATGGATTTCATCGGCCATGGCGCCTACGGGTTTCTGCAGAAGGCGAGCTTCGCAAAGTACCTCGGCGTCGTCGGCATCGCTCCCGACGTGGGGATCCATCTCCTTCCGGTGATCGGGGTGCACGACTACATCCTGGCGATCGGCGTGCTCTTCGCGCCCACCCGCGCCTTCCTGCTCTGGGGCGCGATCTGGGGTCTCTGGACGGCGCTCCTCCGCCCGCTCACGGGAGAGTCGTGGTGGGAAGTCCTCGATCGGGGCGGGAACTACGGGATGCCGTTCGCCCTCTTCCTCCTGGCCGGGGTTCCCCGGTCGGGGAAGGAGTGGTTCGCGCGCGTGCGGAGCTGGTCGCTTCCTCCGGCGAGCGTGAACGCCTTCACCTGGACCCTTCGCCTCGCCACGGGGTTTCTCCTGATCGGACATGGCGGATACGGGGCGTTCGTCCACAAGGAAGTCCTCGCCAGGCAGCTCGCCGCGATCGGAGTGGGGCCCGATCTGTTCGGGCCGGGCACGCTTCTGCCGGCCATCGGCTGGTTCGAGATCGCCCTTGGCGTCGCCACGTTGATCCGCCCCATCCCGGCAGCGCTCTACTTCATCACCGCGTGGAAGCTCGCACGAGAGGTGCTCTATCCCGTTACCGGAATTCCACCGTTCCACCCGATCTTCGAGTTCATCGAGCGGGGCGGCTCCTACGCCTGTCCTCTAGCGCTGGCGCTCTTCCTCCAGTGGCAGTCGGCCCGCGAGAGCGCCTCGCCGCCCGCCACCGGGACGGCGGCGCCCCATGGGAGTCGAGCATGAAACGAGTCACGATGGCCGGTCTGACGTTATCGTTCGCCGTCGCGTTCCTGGTGTCGGCCGCCCCCTCGGTCTGGGCCGCGGCCGAGCCGCCCGCGGCGCCGACGGTCTCGGCGCACGCGGCTTCCGCTCCCGACAGCGCCGCCAAGGCGCGCCCCGACAGTGTGGCTGCCAAGCGCTATCCCATCGAAGTGCCGACGCCCTCCGATTCGACGCTCGTCTATCTCCTGCGCCAGGGGAACTACGTGCTGCTGATCCGACATGCCGCCACCGACTGGGGCCAGCGCGACGCCGACCTGGTGAACTACGGCGACCGCGCGGCGCAGCGGAACCTGAGCGACATCGGCCGCGCGCAGTCAGACTCGATCGGCAAGGCCGTGAAGGGGCTCGGGTTGAAGATCGGGCAGGTCCACTCCAGTCCGATGTTTCGGTGCCGCGATACGGCGGAGATCGCCTTCGGGCGTGCCGATACGACGCGCCATCTCTTCGTGAAGTCGAAGGAGAGCCGCGACGTCCGCGTGAAGTGGCTGAGCACGCCGCTCGCCGACGGAGCGCTCCTGGTGCTCGTGACGCACCAGGATCCCTACATCCCGCTCTTCAAGTTCCAGCGCGACCAGCTGAAGGAAGGGGATGCATTGCTGATCCAGCCGAACGGCAGCGATCGGTGGAAGCTCCTCGCGCAGATCGCTCCGGCCGACTGGGCACGCCTGGCCGCCCACTACGGAAAGTGACGAACCACGACGCCACGATCGACGCGCTCCTCACGTCGCTCGACGCGAGGAAGGCGGAAGGGGCGCCATTGACGGCGCTCCTCCAGGCCGCCATCCGGGGCCTCCACGAGAGCGACAATCGCTTCGACTGGACCGGAATCTACGAACTCGGATCCGACGGGATTCTCCATCTGGGGCCCTATGTGGGCGCCGCGACCGAACACACCGAGATTCCGGTCGGTCGTGGAATCTGCGGCACGGCGGTGGCGGAGAAGCGCGACCTGAACATTCCCGACGTGCGGGAGGTGGGGAACTATCTCGCCTGCTCGCTCCAGACGCGCTCCGAGCTGGTCGTGCTCATCCGCGAGGGGGAGACGATCTTCGCGCAGATCGACATCGACAGCCACACGGTGAACGCCTTCGACGCCGCAGCGACGGCCAAGGTGGAGCGTGTGGCCGCCTGGCTGGCCCGGGCCTACGCCGCGGCCCGATCGACCCGGGCGCCGTAGGAGCGACTGGATGGCCACTCGCGATGGCGCGCGCCGCGCGTCTCCCCCAATCCCGCTGACGCTGCTGCTGCTCGCGGGCCTGCTGGCCGGCTCGGCCACGGGCGGGACCGCCGCGACACGCACGGGCGCGAAACGCCCGCCGGGCATGAGCGCGGTCGAGGCCGACACGCTACTCCGGTCCTACGCCAAGGACCGCGCCGAAACCAGGACGTGGCTGAAGAGCGCGCCGACCTCGTACCTCGCCACCATCCTACGTCGTGACTTCGAGGACCGCGTCTCGCTCACCGTGGGCAGCGCCCCCGGCAACGACGTGCACATCGACGATCCAGGCGTCCGGCCGCGACATCTCCGCGTCACCGTGGTGCGGGATTCGTTCCGCGTCGAGACGCTCGACCTCGGGGCGCACTTCCAGGTGAAGGATGTCGAGATGACCTCGGCGACGCTGCCGCCGAGCGGCATCAAGGTGGGGCGCTTCTCGCTCCGGCTCTCGCACCAGCGCTTCCCGGCCATCATCGTGTTCGATCCGCAGAGCCCGCGATTCAAGCTCTACAAGGGCGTGCGGTACTTCCCGTCCGACCTCTCCTACCGCATCGTCGCGGCACTCACGCCCAATCCGAAGCCGGACACGACCGTCATCCTGTCCACCCGCAGCAGCCAGCGGCGCGCCGTGCGGGTCGGCTGGTTCGAATTCAAGGTGAAGGGCACTCTCTGCCGCCTCGAGGCCACGCGCCTGCTCGAGCCGGGAGTGGGGGAGAAGGACTTCGGGCTCTACTTCACCGACGCCACGACCGGCAAGGAGAGCTATGGCGTGGGGCGCTATCTCGAGGCCACGCCGCTGCCGGACGGCCGCTACGTGCTCGACTTCAACCGCTGCTACAACCCGGCCTGCGCCTACTCGGAGCACTACAACTGCCCCATCCCTCCCCGCGCGAACCGGCTCATGGTGGCGATCCGTGCGGGCGAGATGGACGCGCACTACCGGCACTGACCCGACGTTCTCCCCTCGAAGGCGCCGCTCCTAGCGCCGGACTCTTGGTCACAGATCGCCGCCGCGCCTGTATCATGGGTTGATGCGCGGCCAATTCGATCGATACGCCTCCTGGCTCCACCTCCGCTGGCCCGCGGGCCGCGTGGAGCCGCTGCCCGACCTCCGCGAGGATGGAAGCACCGAGATTCCAGGCGTCTACGTGGTCGGCGATCTGGCCGGGTTTCCGCTCCTCAAGTTCGCCCTCGACACGGGCGCGCGCGTCGTGGAGCGGATCGCCGCCGAGCTCGCGGCCGACCGTTCGGGGCGGGGCGCCGCCGACGATGCCGTCGACGTCGCGATTCTCGGCGCAGGCGTGGCGGGGATGGCCGCTGCCGTCGAGGCGAAGGCGCGCGGGCTCCGCTTCACGCTGATCGAGGCCGCCGAGCCCTTCTCGACAATCGCCAATTTTCCGCGGAAGAAGCCGATTTTCACCTACCCGAAGGCGATGACGCCCACGGGGCGCCTGCACGTGCGCGCCGAGGTGAAGGAGCCTCTCCTCGAAGAGCTTCGCGAGCAGGCGCGAGCCGCATCGATCGAGTTCACGCCGGGGCGCGCGAAGCGGATCGAGCGGAAGGGCGGCGGGCTAGTCGTCCATCTCGAGGGCGAGGGCTCGGCGCCGATCCGGGCGCGTCGCGTCGTGATCGCGATCGGGCGAAGTGGCGACTATCGCCGGCTCGGCGTTCCAGGTGAGGATCTCGACAAGGTCTCGAACCGCCTCCACGATCCCGCCGACTTCGCGGGGAAGGACGTGTTGGTCGTGGGAGGG
Source organism: Candidatus Eiseniibacteriota bacterium (assembly GCA_031421415.1). GTDB lineage: Bacteria > Eisenbacteria > RBG-16-71-46 > SZUA-252 > SZUA-252 > SZUA-252. Next base: position 17,612 of record JANOOP010000024.1, on the reverse strand, counting down.
GGCGACTCGGCCCTCGAAGCCGCCATCGCGCTCGGCCGGGCCGGCGCTCGCGTGACGCTGACCCATCGCGGCCGCTCGTTCGCGCGTCCGAAGCCCGAAATCGTGGCGCAGGTCGATTCTGTCGCGACGGTGCGGCTCGAGACGCGGGTGAAAGCGATCGCTCCCGACCGGGTCGTCGTGATCGACGCCGCCGGCGGCGAAGTCTCGGTCCCGAACGACAACGTCTTCACCATGATCGGCCGCGAGGCCCCGCTCGAGTTCTTCCGCCGCTCGGGGATCGCCATCAAAGGGGAGATGCGTCCCGCCTCGTGGGCAGCCATGGGGCTCTTCGTCCTCTTCTGCACGTGGCTCTTCAACTGGAAGTCGGGCGGGTCGGCGTCGGTGTGGTGGGCGGAGCGGCACTGGTTCCCCTTCAACCTCCCCGATCTTCTCGCCGCGGGCGGCGGCGGAGTGGCCGCCTGGGCGAGCGACCCGAAGACGCTGCTCGGCACGCTCGCCATCAGCGCATCGGGTCCCGCGTTCTGGTACACGCTCTCCTATTCGCTCGTCGTCGCGATCTTCGGCGTTCGCCGCATCCGGCGGCGCCGCACTCCCTACGTGACGGCGCAGACGCTCACGCTCATGGCGATCCAGGTCGTGCCGCTCTTCCTCCTCCCGGAAGTGATCCTGCCGCTTCTGGGCCAGCACGGGCTTCTCCCCGCCGGAATCGCCGATGCGCTCTTTCCCTCGGTGACCTACGGGCATGGACGGGAGTACTGGCGGGCCTACGGGCTGATCCTCGCGTGGCCGCTCAACGTCTACAACGTCTTCACGCACGAGCCGCTGGGGTGGTGGCTCGCCATCTCGGTCGTGCAGACGCTGGTCCTCATCCCGCTCGGTATCTACTTCTTCGGGAAGGGCGTCTACTGCGGCTGGATCTGCTCGTGCGGCGCGCTGGCGGAGACGCTCGGCGACACGCATCGCCAGAAGATGCCGCACGGCCCCGGCTGGAACCGGCTGAATCTCGCGGGGCAGGGGATCCTCGGCGTGGCGGTGGTTCTCCTGATCCTGCGCGTCGCGGGATGGATCCTTCCCGATGGAAACGCGATCGACGCAATCTTCGATCCCTGGCTGAAGACGTCGTACAAGTGGATCGTCGACGTGGCGCTGGCCGGCGTCGTCGGCTACGGCGTCTACTTCTGGTACTCGGGCCGCGTCTGGTGCCGCTTCTTCTGCCCGCTGGCGGCGCTGATGCACATCTACGCGCGCTTCAGCCAATTCGCCATCGTGGCTGAGAAGAAGAAGTGCATCTCCTGCAACGTCTGCACGTCGGTCTGCCACCAGGGAATCGACGTGATGTCGTTCGCGAACAAGGGGGCGCCGATGAACGACCCGGAGTGCGTCCGCTGCTCCGCCTGCGTCCAGTCGTGCCCCACCGGGGTCCTCACGTTCGGTCGCGTCGATCGCGCCGGGAAGACGATTGCGCTCGACCTTCTTCCGGCGTCGCCGGTCCAGATGCGGGAGCGGGGATGAGCGGATCGCTCTCGCGGCCGTTCCCGGCCGAGGAGACGCTCCGGTTCCTGGAGCGCGCGCTTCCGCCGGCGCCCGCCCGCCTCCTGGAGGTGGGATGCGGCGATGGGGCGATCGCCGCCACGCTCGCGGAGCGGGGATACGCGGTGACCGCGCTCGACGAATCGCTGGCGGTCGCCGCCTCGTCCGCGGCCGCGCCCGTGACGTGGGTGGAGTCGAATTTTCTCTTCTACGACGGGGCCGCCGGCGGGAAGCCGTTCGACGCCGTGCTCTTCACCCGCTCGCTCCACCACGTCGCGCCGCTCGATCGCGCGCTCGACCGCGCCGCCGCGCTTCTCCGTCCCGGCGGCCGGCTCCTCGCCGAGGAGTTCGCCTTCGACCGCGTGACCCTTCCGACGGCGCGCTGGTGGTACGACCTGGAATCGATTCTTGTCGCGGCCGGCATCCTGACGCCTCCCGATCCCGCGCTGGCCGCCGTGCGCAATCCGCTCGGGCGCTGGCGCCAGGAGCATGCGCACGATCCGCCGCTCCCCAGCGGTCACGACATGCTCGCCGCGGTCCGGGAGCGCTTCGAGACCGGTCCCGCCGAGGAGGCGCCGTACCTCTACCGTTACGCCCACGAGCGCGCCGTTCCGGGGGAAGCCGCGGAGCGTGCCGTCCGCCAAATCTTCGAGGTGGAGAGCCGCCTGGTGCGCGAGCGCGACATCGCGGCGGCGGGGTTGCGGATCGTGGCGACGCTCCCCGGATGATCCACGTCACCCCCGTGGAGACCGCCCTCCTCTGCCTCGCCGCGTACGTCGGCGGCACGGTCGACGCGATCGCCGGCGGCGGCGGAATCATCACGGTGCCGGCGCTCCTGGCCGTGGGGCTCCCGCCGCACTTCGCGCTCGGCACGAACAAGGCACAGGCGGTCTGGGGTTCGGCCGCCGCCATCGTCCGCTACGCACGGGCGGGGCTCATCGATCGCCGGTCGGCGCTCCGGTCGTTTCCGCTCGCGCTGGCGGGCTCGGCGCTTGGCGCCCTCCTCGTGCTACAGATCGAGCCGGACGTGCTGCGCCCTCTCATTCTCGTTCTCCTGGTCGTGGCGGCCATCTTCATCACGCTCGTCCGCGTGCCGGCCGCCGCCGGGGAACGGCCGCGCCACCGCTCCGCCGCGATCCTCGGCACCATCGCGTTCGTCGTCAGCGCCTACGACGGCTTCTTCGGACCGGGGACGGGGACCTTCCTCATCGCGGGGTACGTCGCGTTTCTCGGCATCTCGCTCGCCCGCGCGTCGGCCGACGCCAAGGTCGTGAACTGCGCCTCGAACCTGGCGGCGCTGGCGGTTTTCATGACGCAGGGCGTGGTGGTATGGTCGCTCGCGGCGCCGATGCTTGTGGCACAAATGGCCGGCGGCTGGACCGGCGCCCACCTCGCGGTGCGAGGGGGGAACCGATTCATACGCCTGGTCGTCGTCCTCGTCGCGCTCGCCCTCGTGGTCAAGGTCGCGCGCGATCTCTATCTTCGGAGCGGATCCTAGGCGGAGAGGCGGTCCGTGATATCCTTTTCGGGGCGGCGCCCGCGTGCCGCCCCGAACCGTTTGCCCCCACCAAGGAGCCGAGAACGATGGCTACGATGACGCACCGAACGATCAGCATCCCCTCGGGCTTCCGTTCCCCGGACGCCGCGCTGGTCGTGGCCTCGCTGGACGATCAGAGCCAGCTCCTCTTCCGGGACCTGGAAGGGGCCACGCCCGAGGAATTGCAGTGGCAGCCGCAACCCGGCATGAACACGATCGGGATGATCCTCGCCCACATGGCCATCGTCGAGGCGTGGTGGACCCTCCTCGTTGTGGCGAAGGCGGACCCGGCCGAAGTCCACCCCATCCTGGGAATCGGGGACGACGACGACGGGATGCCGATCAAGGCCGGCGCGAAGCCGATCGCGCTCCTCGACGGGAAAGAGCTCGCGTTCTACCGCGATCTCCACGCGAAGGCGCGCGCCTACTTCACGAAAATGGCGGCCGGGATGGCGGAGCAGGATCTCGTAGCCGAAACGGTGCGGAAGCGCGCCGACGGCACCGAGGTCGGCATCGCGGGACGGTGGTATCTCTATCACGTCCTCGAGCATTTCTCGGGGCACTATGGGCAGATCCTCCTCCTGCGCCACCTCTACCGGGACGCGAAGGCGCATGGCTGATCCGCTCGTCCGCGCGCTGGCTGAACGCGTGCGGGGCCCGGTCACGGAGGGCGCCGCCGCGCCCGCGGAGTTCCGGAGCAACTTCGGGCACATCGTCGATGCAACGCCGCGGGTCCTCGTGCGGCCCTCCTCGGTGGACGACGTGATCGAGGCGGTCCGCTTCGCTCGCGCCGAAGGGCTTCATGTCGCGACGCGCGGCGCGGCGCACAGCCAGAGTCATCTCGGCGTGAGCGACGGCGGGATCCTCCTCGACATGACCTCGCTGTGCCGCTGTCTCCGCGTCGACGGCGACGCCCTCACCCTCGACGTCGAGGGGGGCGCCATCTGGCGCGACGTGGTCGCGGCGACGATCAGCGAACTTCTGATTCCTCCCGTTCTGACGAACAACCTGAACGTCACAGTCGGGGGGACGCTCTCGATCGCGGGAATCGGCGTGGCATCGTTCCGCCACGGCACGCAGGGCGACCAGGTCGCCGAGCTCGACGTCGTGACCGGCGAAGGGGAACTGGTCACCTGCGCGCCCGATCGCGATCCCGACCTCTACTGGTCGGTCATCTCGGGGTTGGGGCAGGTCGGAGTGATCGTTCGCGCGCGGCTTCGACTCCGGCGCGCAAAGCCGATGACCCGGACCTACTATCTCCTCTACGACGACACGGCCCGCTTCTTCCAGGACTCGAAGCGCGCCATGGACGACGGCCGCTGGGACCACATCGAATCGTGGATCTCCCCGTGCCCGCAGGGGACCAAGCCGGTGAACGGGCGGCGTCAGGTCTTCGCGCGCTGGTTCTACCCGTCGCACCTGACGGTGGAGTTCGAGCCTGGAGCGCCGCCCGACGATCGCGCGATGCTCGACGGCTACCGTCCCTACGAGATGCTCTACACCGACGATCTGCCGATCCTCGATTTCCTCGATCGCCTGGCGCCGGTGTTCGAACTTTGGAAGCGTGGTGGGACCTGGGAGCACGTCCATCCTTGGATGGAGACCGTCCTTCCGTGGGAGACCGCGCCCGCGATGATCGAGGCGCTCATGCCCGACCTGCCGCCGTCGATTCTGGTCGGAGGCCACGTCCTGCTCTGGCCGGCGAAAGGGAACTCGTCGCGCTCTCGGCTCTTCATGCGCCCTCCGGGGGAAGACCTCATGGGCTTCGGTCTTCTCCCCGCGGTTCCGACGCGTTTCTGGGAGGAAGCGAAGCCGATGCTCGACATGGCGAGCCGGCTGAGCGTGGCGATGGGAGGGAAGCGCTACCTCTCCGGGTACGTCGCGTTCACTACGGAGGAGTGGCGCGAGCACTTCGGCCCGATGTGGGAGCCGTTCGTGGCGGCGAAGCGGCGGTGGGATCCCGACGGCGTGCTGAATCCGGGCTTCGTGCCGCTCGGCGGCGGTGGGCGGGGATCGAAGGGCGGCCGGTCCGCGGCGGGAGGGCGCTGAGGGTGGCGGCGGCGGTGCGGTTCGGCACGCTCGAGTGGTGTGAGGCGCTGCTCGCGGCGGTGAACGGATCGAGCGAATACCGGAACGCCGCGGCGAAGTGGGGCGTGGGGTTCAACGGCAACTTGCTCTTCGCCTTCGAGGCGGGGGGAGAACTGGCGGCGCCGCTCTACCTCTTGCTCCGGCTCGCGGGAGGGCGTTGCGACGCCGCCGAATTCGTGTCCGGTCCGTCGCACCCCGAGGCGGGTTTCACGCTCCGCGCGCCGTTCCCCGCGTGGCGCGATATTCTGGAGCGCCGCACCCTCGCGGCGACGGCCATCCTGACGGGGAAGATGAAGGTCGACGGCGATTCGATCGCACTCTTGCGGCACGCGGGGGCGAACCGCGCTTTGATTCACTGCACCGCGTCGGTGGAGACGGAGTTCCCCTCCCCCTAGGCGCTCGGCGCGGATGCCGGGCGGCGTCCGAAACGGGCCGCTACGCGCTTGCCCTGAGTCGCTTCCTCGCCGGCGCGCCGGCCGCCGCGCGCTTTGCCGCTGGCCGCTTCGCCGCCGTGGGCTTCGCTGCCGGCCGCTTCGCCGCCGTGGGCTTGGTTCGCGGCTTCACCGCCGCCGGCTTCGCCTTCGCCTTCTTCCTCCGCCCCGCTTCCCACGCCTCGACGGAGATCGGTTTCCCCGTCTCGAGGTAGGAGCGAAGCGAATCGAGCGCCCACGACCACGCCACCTTCATCTTCTCGGCGTCGCGTCGCGTCGTGAGGCGGGAGTGCGTGACCGCGATTCGCGACTTGCCGCCGGCCACCCCCGCGATCATGAACTCGACGATCGTACCCGGCGCGTGCTTCTCGTTTTCCCACGTCATGCGGAGGCGGCGCGGACGCGCCACCGCGAGGAACCGTCCGCGGTCGCCGTCGCCATTCGAGTACGAGCCGCCCACTTCCAGATTCGCCCGGGCGCCGCGCGTGAACCAGTGGGAGAGATCGGCGGGTTTGCTGAGCGCGTCGAAGGCGCGCGCCGCCGCGGCCGCCACGAGGCGAGTCACCGAAATCTCGTAGCCGGTCGGCTTCTCGTGCTTGTCGCGCAAGCCGCGCTCCCGTTCATGCTGAACGGTGACTGTCTGGGCCCACCAGGGGGAGAGTTCGTGCGTCTCGTGGAGCCACGCGGCGGTGGCCTTGTGTCCCTTCCCGGCGGCGCCCCACCGGTCGAGGATCCGGAACCACCGAGCCCAGCTCTTGCCGGTCCGGGTCTCCACTGCTTCGTCCGAGATTTTCGATTCCGCCGCCATCGAGGCCTCCCTCCATCCGGTTGCGCTGGAGGAACGAGTTTCTGCTTCGAATTTCCCGAAGTCAACGGCTGCCGCGCTCCTGCCGCCACCCTCCGGTGCCGCGCTCCGGGCTCCGCTCCGGCGGCAACGGAAACGCGGCAGGCGGCGGAGGACTTGCGTGCATCCCCTCCGACGCGCTGCCGCGCTCGTCAGCGCCTAGGCTCGATTCCTACCGGGCTGTCGTGATCGCCGTCTCAACGCGGTGTTTGGACACCGCCCGCAGGACGCTCATCACATCCGCGTAGGTCACCGGCGCTTCGCCGTGCCGGTCGGTTTTCTCGGCGTGAAGGACCAGATCGTTCAACGCCACGATTCCCCGAAGATTGCCCTGTGTGTCTGCCACCGGCAGCCGGCGCACCTGGGCCTCGCCCATCTTGCGAAGGGCCGTCTTGAGGTCGTCGCCCGGAAGGCAGGTCGAGGGCTTCTCCCTCATGACGTCTCCGACGGTGATCGCGGCGGGTGTTCTGCCCTTCGTGGTCGCCGCCATGCAGATGTCACGGTCCGTGATGACACCGATCAACCTGTTGGTGCCGCCTTCGACGACGGGGACGATACCGCAGTCCCGCCGCCACATGATCATCGCGGCGTGGGCCAGGTCGTGATGCGGAGTGCAGGACTCTGGATCCCACGTCATCAGGTCTTGAACGCGCATGGGCCGACTCCTTTCCTTCGACAGAGGCCCGCGACGGCGCAGGGAGGAGGGATGCCTCGAAGCTCGGGTGAGACCAATCCCCATCGCTCCGGGGCCGGAGCCTGGGAGCGCAGTCGCGGCCGCTGCTCCCCGTTCCCCAGTCCCCGTTGGCCGCCACGGGTTATCCATGACGCTTCGATCCCTATTCGATCTTGATCGGAATCGAAGTGCCTTTCACTTCCTTGGTCTTCGGCAGCGTCACCGTCAGCAGCCCGTTCTTGAAGGCGGCGATGACCTTGCCGAGTTCGACCGCCGTGGGAAGCCGGACGCTCCGGCTGAAACTGCCCATGGCGCGCTCCATCCGGTAGAACTTCTCGTCCTTCTCTTCCTTCTCGTACTTCTTCTCGCCGCTGATGGTGAGAATCTGATCCGCCAGCTGGACGTTGATCTCCTTCGGCTCGATGCCGGGGACTTCCACCTTCACGATGATCTCGTCCTTGGACTCGAGCACGTCGATGACGGGTGTCCACTCCCCGAAGACGGCCGACGTCGGAAGATCGGGTTCCCAGATCCGATCGAAGATCCGATCCATTTCCTTCTTCAGGGCGGTCACGCCGTTCGACGGAACGAGCGCTCTCATGGTGTTCTCCTCGTGCGGCTCTGGAGAATTCCCTCCGCGACGCGGGGCCGCTGTCGCTCGATCGCGGGGCCCGGCCCCACTCCTGTGGGTCGAGAGGTGCGGCCAACTTTAGAAATGCACACCCCGTGCCACGGAGCGGCCTTCCGCGGCAAGTCGGGGGGGGCGCGACAACCGTCCCTGGTCCAAGGGGTTACCCTCCGGGACCCTCCCCACTGCTACCTCGGCATCATTGTGGTGGCGATTCGTCGCTGCCAAGCTGTCAGGTAGGAGGGGAATGCATGACAGGACGCGGAAGACCAACCGAGCGCCGCCGGGCCCCGGCAAAGAAGGACGCCAAGCCGCGAAGCACGTCCGCTTCGAAGCCGCTCCGCGCTCCGGCGTCGCCCCCGCGCGCCGCCGCCGCCGCCACCGCCACCGTCCGCGTCGCCCCCGCCTCCAGCGCCATGACCATCCCCGCGTCCGAGCGGTTCGATCTCCAAAGGGTCCAGCCGATTCTCCCGCAACTCATCGACTCGCTCGACGAGGCGGTCCTCGTCGTCGATCACGAACAGCGGGTCGTCGCGGCGAACCGCCGCTACGTCGACGTGTTCGGGCTGGGAGGACCGGTCTGCGACGCGCAACGCTGTCCCGACCGAATCCTCGGAGGCGACCCGAACCGCAACGAGGCGACTCAATGCGGCGCGTGCGACGTCATCGAGACTCGCCGGCCGACCCGCCGCCTCCGGCTCGTTCCGGACCCGCGGGGGATTTCCCGCCGCTGGGAGGGGACGATGAGTCCCGTGCTCGACGCCAAGGGCGACGTCACCCACGTCGTGGAAGTCTGGCGCGACGTCTCGGAGCGGTCCCGGCTCGAGAGCCAGCTGAGCCACAGCGAGCGGCTCGCGTCGCTCGGAATCCTGGCGGCCGGAGTCGCGCACGAGATCAACAATCCTCTCGCGTCGGTGCTCGTCGCGGTCGAGTCGGTGCAGCGCCGCCTGGCTGCCGGGAGCGAGGTCGAGGGCGCCTGCACCCCCGATCCCGAGATCCTCGAACTACTCGAGGTCATGGAGCGGGAGACGCGCCGTTGCCGGGACATTTCCGACAAGCTGACGCTTCTCGCGCAACCGCCCACGGGGCCGAGCGCGTGGGTCGACCTGAATCACTCGGTGCGCGACACGCTCGCGCTCCTTCGTTATGCCATGAAGCGGCAGGGAGTCACGGCGGAGGAATCGCTCGATCCGGGGCTCCCCGCCATCTGGGCGCGCGAGAGCGGCATGCGAAGCGTCTGCATGAACCTGATGCTGAACGCGGTGCAGGCGATGCCGAACGGAGGAACGCTCCGCATCCGGACCACCGCGGCGGGGAAGCACGTCATTCTCGAGATCGCCGACACGGGGCCCGGGATCGCGCCCGAGCTCATCGATCGCATCTGGGATCCCTTCTTCACGACCAAGCCGCCGGGCTCCGGCACGGGACTCGGGCTCTCCATCACGCAGCGCGTCATCACGCGCCACGCGGGGCACATCAGCGCGGAGAACCGGGCCAAAGGCGGTGCGCGGTTCACCGTGGAACTCCCCGTGATGGGGCCGGGAGGCGAAGGTGTCTGAGTCGCGCATCCTCCTGGTCGACGACGAGGAATCGTTCCGGCTCATCGTCGGCCGCGAACTGCGCCGCGCCGGCTATCACGTGGACGAGGCCGGCATGGTGGAGGAGGCGCGCCGCTCGCTGGCGCAGCAGAGCTATCACGTCGTCCTGCTGGACGTGCGGCTGCCGGATGGGAGCGGCCTCGACCTCCTGCAAGACATCAAGCAATCGCTTCCGGCAACACAGGTCGTGATCCTCACCGCGTTCGGCACCGTGCAGGAGGCGATCCGCGCCATGAAGCACGGCGCCTTCGATTTCCTCGCGAAGCCGTGCAAGCTCGGTGAGATCGAGGCGGTGATCGAGAAGGCGCTCGAGGTCCAGTCGCTGGAGCGCGGGCACGCCGTATTGAAACGCGACCTGGAGCGGCTGCAGCCGAGCGAGCGGATCGTGGGCGAAACGTCCGGCATCCGCGAAGTCCACCGCCTCATCGAACGGGTCGCGCAGACCGACTCCACGGTTCTCATCCGCGGCGAGAGCGGAGTGGGGAAGGAACTCGTCGCCCGCGCCGTCCACCGGCAGAGCAAGCGGACGAAGCAGCCGTTCGTCGTCGTCGACTGCGCCTCGCTCCACGAGAACCTGCTCCAGAGCGAGCTGTTCGGCCACGAGAAGGGCGCCTACACGGGCGCGGTACGTCTGAAGCACGGTCTCTTCGAGGTGGCCGACCGCGGTACGATCTTCCTCGACGAAATCGGCGAGGTGACGCCGCCGCTCCAGGTGAAGCTCCTCCGAGTGCTCGAGACTGGCATTTTCCGACGCGTCGGCGGAACCGCCGACGTCCGGGTGGACGTGCGGGTCATCGCCGCGACGAACCGAGCGCTGGAGAACATGATGCAGGCGGGAGCGTTCCGGGAGGACCTCTACTACCGGCTGAACGTCTTCACGATCCCGATCCCGCCGCTGCGTGAGCGGCGCGAGGACATCCCGCTGCTCGTGGCCCACTTCATCCGGAACTCGGCCATCGTGCCGAAACGGAACGCCGAGATCTCGTCCGACGCGATGGATGTCCTCATCCGCTACCCTTGGCCAGGAAACGCGCGCGAACTGGCCAACGTGGTCGAGCGGGCGCTCATCCTCTGCGAGGGCGATCGGCTCCTTCCGGAGAGCCTCCCGATCGGAATCCGGCGCTCGACGCCGGAGGCCATGCCGTTGAACGGCGGGCGGAGGCCGACGCTGGAGGAGGCGGAGCGCCGCTATATCCTCCAAGTGCTGGACGAGTGCGGGGGGCACCGTCAGAAGGCGGCCACGGTCCTCGGAATCAGCGAGCGAAACCTCTATCGCAAGCTGAAGCAGTTCGGGGTGAGCGGGCCGCGCGAGGCCATTCACGCCTGACGAGCACGGTCAACCTGCCGCGTTCCTGACATCGCGCGCAGGGCTTCCTGTCGGAACCGTCAGGTCCGGCCGCGCCTCGCACCCCCGCGTCCGCCCCCTCGTGCGCCACCTCTCCCAAACAAATCAAGGACTTAGCGCCGCGGCCGCCCCGGTCCGGGGCGAGGCATGGCCGATGCAGTAGGAGTATGCCCGGCAGCCGCCCCCGTCGCACATGGCAACGGTGGAACCAGTTGAACCCAATCGCCGTCACGCGGCTGTCGCTTCGTCGAGGGTCCGGCGTGCGGGTACCTGGGGCGGGAGTCCTCCGTCAGCATGTCGGGGATATGGGCCGCACGGTCCACCCCAACCGAGGGCATGCTGGGCTGCGGCGTCCCGCCCCCTGGGTTACTGGTACGAGGTCGCCATGCACGCTCCACGACAGCCCGATCACACCATCCTCCGCGTCGTCGCGTGCGCCTGCGCGGCCCCGGGCGCCGACGCGCTCACCCAGTTCCTCGAGAACGAGGGCTGCGTCACCGTCCACTGCTCCTCGCACGAATCGCTCCTGGAGGAGGTCGTGCGAAGCCCCGTGGACGCGGTGGTGTTCGGCTTCGCGCCTCCCTGTTCGCTGGAACCGGCCCTTCTCCGCATGCTCCGCCGACTTCTTCCGGACACGCCGCTCATCATCGTGGCGCACGACGCCACGCTGGAGATGGAGCGGATGTTCCGGGAGTACCGCCCTCTCTTCGTGGCCGTCCCACCCTGGGACCGAGCCGAACTCAGGGAGGTCGTCCGGGCCATTCGCGCGCACCGAGCCCGGAAGAGCCTCTCCACGTCCTCGCCGTCGTCACGGTGATGGCCGTGCGCTACCACGGCCGGACGCGACCGAATCCGACCACGTCTTGAGGACCGTGGCGGCGAGAATCACGCCGCCCCCAGCCAGAGACCACGGTCCCGGGATCTCCCCGTTGATGACGAGTGCCCAGATCGGATTGAGCGCCGGTTCCAGCAGGAGGAGCACGGAGGTCTCGAACGCTGGAACGTGGCGCGCCGCCTTCGTCAGAAACACGTAACCGAGCCCGAGCTGAACGACGCCCAGCCCCGCCAGCACGGCCCCGTCCATCGGCGTGAAGCGCGCGACGGGTAGCGCAAGCGGAAGCCCGATGAGAAACGCCATGATGTTCCCGCTCACGACGGCTCCCGCCGCGGAACCGCGATCGCCGCCGGACTCGCGCCCCATCCACCGGAGCGACATGATGGTGAAGGCCCACGCGACGCCGCTCAGCACCGCGAGGATGTTTCCCGCGACCGGATTGGGGGCCGTGCGCATCGGGGCGTCGACGCTCACGAAGAAGAGCGCAAGGCCCGCTCCGATGAGCCCCATGACGGCGAGATCGAGCGGGCGATTTCGCTCCCGGAGGAGCCAGGGCGCCGCCAGGAGGATGTAGAGCGGCGCCGTCGACTGGAGGAAGATCGTGTTGGCGGAGGTCGTGAGCCGGTTGGCGAGGACGAAGAGAAGGACCGTTGCGGCATAGGGAACCCCGGCGACGACGACACGCCACGACCACCCGCGTCGCGCCTCGGGCATGAGGAGCAGGACCACCAGGGCGGCAATGCCGGAACGAAACGAAGCCACCTGCCAGGGGGTCAGGTCGCACGCCTTGATCCCCGCGCCGCCGACCGAGAAGATCAGGGCCGCGGCCAATACTTGGAGCCGGCCCGTGGATCGTTCGCTCATGGGCCGGGAGTGTATACGCTCCGACCTTGGCCGGGTCGGCGGTTTCGGGGTTGGGGGAGGGCGCCGGCGCCCCGACACCCGGCGTCCAAGCGGCCTTGACAAGTGCCGGAGGCGCCGCTATCGTCCAAGGAGTCGAGACGCCGGGCCGGAACCCGGACGCTCAGCAAGGTCCCCATCGCCACGCGTACCGTGGCCCATACCTTCGGTCCCCGCCCCCTCGCTCAAGCCGGCGCGAAATCGCGCACCCTTCGCGCCATGAGAGGCAGGTGGCCCCATGCGGCAGTTCGGGTTGCTCCTTCCGCTTCTGATCCTCGCGTTTCTCGCCTTCAACCCAGCCACGGCCCACGCGCAGTACGTCTTCCTCGACGCGAACGGCGATGGCGTCAACGACGGCGCCGATCAGCTCCCGGCGACCGGATCGGCGGACATCGACATCTGGTTCGTGACCGACCGGAATCGCGATGGGAGCACGGCGACCTGTGGCACGGATCCATCAGAAGCGCTCACGATCAATTCCTTCGAAATCGTCCTTCGCGCCCTGAATGGACGGATCGCCTTCGGCCCCATGCGGAACAGACTTCCGTTCACGGGGAGGCCGGTTTCCTTCGCGGGCTACGAAGACACGACGAGCACGACGATCTACCACAACGGCTGGGGGTACCGGGACATTTTCCCCCCGGGGCGCTACCTGGTGGCGACACTCACGGTCGGAATTGTGGAAGGCTCGCCCTCGCTCAGCTTCTTGGGCCGCAGTCCCGAGCAGCCGGTCGATCTGACCTCGTTCGGAACAGGATGCTCGGGGATCGACTGGGACAACACGTACGTGCTCGGCGAGGAATTCCATGACGCTTCGGGAATTGGTACGCCCTCAGCCGAGGCGAACGCGGGCGGTCCCTACCGGGGCGTTGTGAACACCAACATTCGCTTCGACGGCCGCGGTTCCGTCGATCCCGATGGCGCCACGCTTTACTACGCGTGGTCGTTCGACGACGGAGAGAGCGCGGCGGGGGCGGTCGTCTTTCACGCGTTCGCCACATTGGGGACGCACACCGCGACGCTCACGGTCTCCAGTCCCTCGGGGACCGACGACGATACCGCCGAGGTGCTCGTTGTGGAGCCGTACAGGCCGGTCGCGAACGCGGGCGGGCCCTACCGGGGGCAACCCGGCGCACCCGTGGCGTTCAACGGAAGCCGCTCGTACGATCCCGACGGGCATCCACTCGCGTACGAGTGGGAGTTCGGGGATGGTGGCCGAGCCTCCGGAGCCTGGCCGCACTACATCTATTCCACCGAAGGGGAGTTTACGGTACGGCTCACGGTCAGCGACGACACCTATCGCGTGAGCGACGAGACGACCGCGACAATCACGGCGATCGTGGTTCCCGAGAACCACCCGCCGATCGCCGATGCCGGGGGTCCCTACACGGGAATCGTGGGACGGTGGATTCAGTTCGACGCCACCAAGTCGAGCGACCCAGACGGAGACTTCCTTTCGATCCTCTGGGAATTCGGCGACGGTCTGTGGGGATTCGGGATCGTCTCCGCGCACTCCTACACTGCCGCCGGGACCTACACCGCCACGGTCACGGCCAACGATGGACGTGCCGCCGCCACTGCCCAGGCGGTTGTTTCCATCGCGGGCGCGCTCCCCGCGGAGGCGTTCCTGGACGAACCGAACAGCGTCGTGAACGTAGACAGCCCCGAAGAGTTCGTGACCGTGCGATTCGAACCCGAGGAGGCTGCGTTCTTTCCCGAGGAGATCGATCCCGATCTCGTGGTGCTTCGCTTCGCGAAGGTGGACGGCACGGGGGTCGAGGTGCCGGCGCACGGCTCGGCCATCCAGCGCGACGACAGCGACGCCGACGGCATGGCCGAGTTCGTGGCGCGCTTCCCACGCGAGCGGTTCCGCGAACTCCGCGCCGCCGGGGAGTTGCTTGGCCGGACGCAACTTACGCTGACCGGCGGGCTCCACCGCGGCGGAAGTTACGCCGGGACCTTCGAGGCGACCTTCGTTCGCTCGAATTCATTCGACCTCGTCGTCACCCCCAACCCCTTCAATCCCACGGCGCACATCATCCTTCACACACGCGTCGACGGACCGATGAGCGCGCGCATCTTCGACATTCGTGGGCGAAAGGTGAAGACGATTCTCCGTGGCGAGGCGATGCGGGCGGGGCGCCACGATCTGGTCTTCGAGGCGCGTGACGACGGGGGCGAAGCGCTCGCTTCGGGAGTCTACTTCCTGCAGGTGACGAGCGTCGACGGGACCAAGACCGGAAGGGTCGTCGTGGCTAAGTAGCGGAGGCGCGGGCGCGTGATCGCAAGATCAGAATGACGCCCGTGATGACAATGGCGCCGGCGGCGAGGGTCTTGCCCGTGACCACCTCGCCGCCGAGCGCCCATCCCAGGAAGACGGCGACGATCGGATTCACGAACGCGTAGGTGGCGACGCGCGTGGGCCGTGTCACTTGTAGAAGCCAGGCGTAGGCCGAGAAGGCCACGATCGATCCGAAGGTCACGAGGTAGGCGAAGGCGAGGGCCGAGCGAGCGGAGACCTGCTCGACGCGAAACGCGCGCCCTTCGCCCAGGAGCAACCCCAGGAGCAGGACGAGAAACCCCCCGCAGAGCATCTGCATGGCCGACGTCTGGAGCAATGAAGGCGGATGCGGCGCGTCCTTCACATGGACCGAGCCGTACGCCCATCCGAGGGTGGCCAGCACCAGCGCCCCGGCGCCCCACGGATCGACGGCGGCCTTGGTGAGCGATTCGCCCGGGCCGATCAGCAGCGCCACGCCGAGAAACCCGAGGACGAGCCCCGCGGTGGCCAGCGGAGTCGGCCGCGACCATCGGCGGAGATATGTCTCCATCAGCGTCATCCAGAGCGGCACCATGGCGATGAGGAGGGCCGTGATCCCCGAGGGGATGCGCGTCTCGGCCCAGGAGACGCCGCCGTTGCCCATCAGGAAGAAGCAGCCGCCGAAGAGCGTGGCCGCGCGCCACTGCGCCGCGGTAGGGCGCGAGGCATCTCCGCGCCAGGCCACCCACCCATACAGGATGCCTCCCGCGACCAGATAGCGGATTCCCACCATCAGAAACGGGGGAATCGTCTCGATCGCGAATCGGATCGCGAGATACGTGGAGCCCCAAATCAGGTAGATGCAGGCGAACGCCAGCACGACCATGGTGGCCGGAGGCGAGCGGCGCGTGGTGGTGGCGTTCATGGGGAGAATCTACCGCGCGCGCTTGCGGCGGGCGCTCCGCTCCTTGCTCTCGAACTCGGCGCCAGTCGGCAGGGGAGCGTGCTCCTTCACGGTGGAGAGGACGATCGTCGTGCGCGTGGAACGGATGCCCTTGATCGTGCCGATGCCGTCGCGCAGGAGCGCGCCGAGCGCCTCGGTTCCGGCGACCCGCACTTTCACCAGATAGCAGTCCTCGCCCGCGACCTGGTGGACTTCCTGGACCTCCGGAAGGCGGGCGATCTCCCGTCCCGCCTCCAGTCCGCCGATGCGCTCCTCGGCATGGACGAAGACAAACGCGAGAAGGCCGGCGTCGAGGGCGCGGGGGTCGATGCGAGGCTCGTAGCCCTGGATGACGCCGGTGCGCTCCAGCTTCCGGATTCGTTCCAGAACGGCGGAAGGGGCGAGGCCGACGCGGCGCGCGATCTCGGAATTCGGCGTGCGCGCATTTTCTTGGAGGAGGGCGAGGATGGTGCGATCGGAAGAATCAAGCATCGATAGAACCTCCTTTTAACAGAATATAATACGCCTATGTTGGTAGCTACAAGACGATTATTCTGTTTATTTCTCGCTGTTCGGTATCGCGATTCCCGGCCCGAAAGTCCCTCGCGGAGGCGTAGACTCTTGGAAGAGCGCGATGTCTCGCGCCAGGGAGGCAAACCTCGATGTTTCTGCTGCTCCTCGTCACGACGCTCGGCGTCGCCCTTCTGACCTCGGCGATCGTGGTCTTCTTCTTCAAGAAGCCGATCCGCCAGATTCTCGATCGCATCATCGGCGAGGAGATCGCCGAGGGGTGGCAGCGCTTCCTCCTCTTCGCCGTCTACGTGGTCGGCGTCTCCTCCGGCGTTCAGATCTGGAAGTTGGAGCAATACGTCCATCCGCAGTCGGTCGGTCCCGAGGGGAAGGCGGTCACGCTGACCCTCGATGCGTCGTCGATCGCGCTCGAGGTCTACCGAACAATCATCCAGGTCCTCCAGGGCGTTGCCTGGGCGCTTCTCGTCTTCTTCGTGGTGGCGTTGATCGCCTTCGCCATCACGCGCCGGGCGGAAGCGCGCCGCGGCGAAGGGAGCGCGAAGTGACGCGCGAGCGGCGCTTTGATCTTCAATCCGTGAACAACATCGTTCAGCAGGAACCGGGGGCGCAAGGTAGGAGCCTATGGGACATGGATACTTCCGCGTCGTTCGTGCTTTCCTCTTCCTAGCGGTCCTTCTCGGCAGCACGGCGGTTCAACCGACACCCACCGCCGCCCAGTACATGTACCTCGACGCCAATGGCGACGGGGTACACACCGACGCGGACGTCGTCCCCGTGAACGGGACGGTGACGTTCGATGTGTGGCTGGTGACCGACCGAGGCCGCGACGGGCAGCCGGCGACGTGCGCCCAAGACCCACAATCCCCGATGACGGTGAACTCGTACGAGTTCGTGCTCCGCGCGGTGAACGGCCGCATGGCATGGACGGATTTCACCAATCGCCTGGAAAGCGCGACGACATCCTTTGGCGAGGATGTGAGCGATCGCGAGTACCACAACGGAATGGGCGGCGGGACGATTCTCCCCGCAGGACGTTATCGCCTCGCGAGTGTCGCCGCGACCGTGCTTCGGGGCACTCCCGAGATCCAAATCGTGGATCACGGACCGACCCTGTCCGGATACCAGATCACTTCGTTCGGCTGCCAGTGTCTCGGTGTCGACTTCGACAACACGATGAAGCTTGGGCAAGAGTGGCAGGACGCCGACGGCCTGCCGTGGCCGGGTGTTCCGAACGTAGGGCCCACGCTCGACCCGATCGCGGACATGACCGTCTCGGAAGCCGTGGAGCAATCCCAGGCGATCCACGCATCCGATCCCGAGGGCGACCCGCTCGGTTTCACGCGGCTGTCGGGGCCCTCCTTCATGACCGTTGCGACGACCGACTCCGGAACCGGGGTAGCCACCGCAACGATCTCCCTTGCCCCGAACTACTTCCACGCCGGGAACTACACCGCCTCCGTCCAGGTCAC